>JAGQMC010000048.1 GCA_020428815.1 Candidatus Kaiserbacteria bacterium | reverse complement strand
TTTGTTTCGGTCGGCGGAACGGAGTGGAGCCGAGGGCGCGGCTGAGCGGGTTATTAGTCAAACTCTTGCGGATTTTGTTCGTAGAGCGTTCGAACTTCGTTCAAAAAGCACCGCCGTTTAGAGCTAGTACGAGACACTAGTGATACAATGAAAATATGGAATTTTCAGATATACAAAAGCGTGCCATAGAGGTTCGTGAGAAATACTCAAATCTTGAGAAACATAAAGGAACTAAAGAGTGGTCTCGAGAAGACCTCGTTAGGGGTTTTGTTGGCGATGTAGGTGATTTGGTCAAGCTGACAATGGCAGAAGATGGCGTTAGGAACATTGATGATTCTAAGAATAAAATCGCCCACGAATTAGCAGATTGCTTGTGGTCAATAATCGTTATTGCTGATAAGTATGATGTTGATCTCAAAGAATCATTTTTGAAAACTATGAATGAACTAGATCAAAGAATTGATTCTGAGTTAAATAGCTAAAGTGCCCGAGACACTATTAAATGAATTTAAAATATAGCTGAAACGGTCAAGTAGGGTTTGCTATTGCCAGAGAGTAAGGGATTCGAAAAGAGCTTCTGGCGAAGCCGGACGAGAATGCTTTATCGTCCACACAGAAGCGACGGGGTCGCGTAACATAATATTTTGAAGCGGAGCTGAAGAAAATATTGGTGTGAAGGTGACCGAATCCCTCTCCGCCGTTTAGAGCTAGCACGAGACACCTGTTTTTATGACTTAATGCGATGTTCTACATCGTCTATTAAGTTAAGAATATGCATTAATGGTAATGCAATTGACTCAAGGTGTTTTTGTGTCTCGTGAGCCTGCACCCGAAGTGCCGCGTTTCCAACTCGGGTTCTTTTGTCAGGAAACAATACATACATGTGATTACCAACAAAGGACAGACGAACTTGGAGTTTCTTGTCTCCAAGTTGTTTTCTGTCTCGCCACCAAATGAATAGATCTTCCATAAAATCTGGCGTTAGAATGTAGCGCGCTTCAATTGGATTGGTCGTTTTAACTTCTAATAATTTTTCAAAATCATTCCATTCTAGTTCGGTTTCTACCGCATCGGGATCAAATACTTGACCTCCAATATCTTGAAAAAGTAAGCCAAGCTCAGTAGAAATGAAAGTTTTGCCTTCAAGAGTACGTGGTAATTCTAGCGCTACAAATAAGCCAGAGAAAATATTCTTTACGAAAACTCTACGTCTACTTCTCTCAATATGTTTAACGTCTAATTCCGCAATATACATTTCCCTGTTAGAAAATTTCGATGTAAAAGCGTCATCTACCTGGATAGTATTTCTAGGCTCGGTCATAAGCATAGAATGATCTAGAAGCTTTCCAACTTTCCCAGAAACAGTCGGTGTCAAGGTGTCATGATAAAACTTTTTAGGAAATACATATTTAATACTGCTGAGCCTTTTGGGCAGGTAATCTAATTTTTTAGGTGTCACTTCTTCTGAGGGTTCAAAGTACTCAGCTTCAAGATCAAACAGTTTAAACACAAGGGAGTATGAAGCTTGATTAAGCGCTTTATTGAAACTGTACACCACGGGTAAAGCCGATCTGATCATTTTGATTCCAAAATACAAAAAAAGCAGGCTAAGTGGGATAAGTATCGGAGGGTGAATATACCAAGTAACTATGCTAGCTATTACCAGAAAAATCCCCACTACCCCTTGTTTGTAGCTTCTGCGGTAGTTCTCCTCAAGTGGTGCAATTTTTTCTTTAAGCAGATGTACATAAGTTTCAAAGTTGTCTCTAATGTGTTCTTTCAGTTCTTGTTCAGATTCAAATCTTCGATAGGATTTCATATAAGTACATTATACATTTTTGCGCTCGAGACCCGTATTTGTAGCCATTCTTAAAATTAGCCAATCGACCAAGCCTAGCTTGACGGTAATATGGTTCTGACTCGAGACCGCCCGCCAAGAACAGCTAGCTGTTAGAGCTTCGATTTGAAGCGTCTCGTGCTAGCTGTTTTTCGTTCCCCAACGAAGAGTCCCCGGCGCGCGAGACGGTTCAATTCCCAGACAAACCACTTACATTAAATACTGCCATTAGATGGTTATTTTATTGATTGGATATCAAACAGGGCGAATGGTAATTGATTTGTAATAATACACTCCTTAAATTGTAATAGAGAATGAGGCAGTTGCGTTTAACAACGGAACTCTGGTACAGAGTGTAGGCATTAGTCTAATCCGACACAATGGCCCGTTTACAAAAAACTACCTCATATACACTTTGCAAAGCTGAAAAATTACCCGTTACTTAGTACATTAAAAAAATAATGATTAAACAATTAATAATCCCTGTCGCCGCTTTTGCAGTCACGGCTACGGCAGTGAGCGCCTTTAATACTGACTTTCTTGAAAGTATTGATGTGGACCTGACAGATGATCAGATAAGTGCCCTAGTAGAATCTCGAGAAATTATCGAGGAAGCACAAACAAAAGCCAAAGAAATGATTGAGGAGGTTGGAATTAATGAAGAAAAGATGAGAGAAATTCGCACAGCTCTACACACTCAACAAGAAGAACGTCAAACGGCTGTCCAAACTGCTCTTGCTAATGATGATTATGAGGCTTTTCTAACGGCTATCGAAAATACCCCACTAGCTGAAGCAATTGACTCAAAAGCAGACTTTGAAACCTTCCAAACAGCCCACGAGCTAATGAAGTCTGGAGACCGAGAGGAAGCAGTTGAATTAATGGCTGAGCTGGGTATTGAACACCCAATTAGACATAATGGCTTTGATCAAGGAGATCATGGTCATCGTGAGAATGCTAGAAATGGAAGATTTGGTCAAAAAACTAATTAGATAGCCAAGAAGATTTTAAAAGGCACAAGTACCCATCAGTGGTCCTAACTATAAGAAGTTGGCTGTCAACTGAGTCAAGTCTACACCTTTTACCCAACAAACATGAATTACAAAGCACGGACAAATCAGTCTGTGTTTTGTAATAATTAATCTAATGTGTTGTATTAATAATTGAGCCTATGACTGAATTATCAGATGAAGAGATAGTAAACTCGGTACAAGCGGGAGACACAGAAGCATTCGGGGAATTGGTTGCTCGTTTTGAAGCCAAGCTTAAACGCTACGCTAATAAATTTTTGAACACCAATCACGAAATAGATGACTTGGTACAAGATGTGTTTATAAAAACCTATACCAATATTCAGGCTTTTGATACCAATCAGCGTTTTTCTCCTTGGATTTATCGCATAGCCCATAACACGTTCGTCAACGAATTAAAGCGCAAAGAACGTGCTGGCTTTGGTCTCTTTGCTGCTGACACAATTCTGCCATTTTTACCAGCTAAAGAAACAGCTGATGGACAAGTATTGACAGAAGAGACTGTAGCAGAAATGGACAAACTGATTAAACAACTGCCGGCTAAGTATCGTGAGGTTATTCTACTTCATTATTATGAATCATTTAGTTATCAAGAAATCAGTGATGTACTCCAAATACCAACCACTACTGTTGGGGTACGCCTGAATCGTGCTAGAACCAATCTAAGAAAACTTTATCAGCAAACAAAACCGTTATGAAAAATCTACAGAACAACATCTTAAATAAAATTAAATCTGGCGAAATTGACATGAAGCCAAAATGGCATTTTGTTCTCCGCACTGGATTATTGTTTTTTGGCTTATTAATTACTGTACTCTTGGTGCTGTATCTAATCAGCTTTGTGTTATTCATTTTCCATCAAAGTGGATCTGTGTTTGCTTTTGGTTTTGGTTTCCGAGGCATCAGTTTCTTTATCATGTCTTCACCTTGGTTGCTAATTGGCACTAGCTTTATCTTTCTGATTCTACTTTACCTCTTGGTTACCCAATATTCTTTCAGCTTCAAGCAACCATTGCTCTACACCATGTTGAGTTTAATATTATTATCCTTGTTGGGATCATGGCTAATTCAACAAACCACAGTCCACCAACGGATTGGTCATTTTACAGAAAGACATGATGTGCCAGTCTTCTCCCCGCTCTATCGTAACGCAATGAATCAACGACCAGACGGTCTGGTGGTTGGTCAGATAACTGAAATAAGCGGCAGCGATCTAGTCCTAACATCAGAACAGGGTGAATCGATAACTATAAAGATTACTGAGAAAACAAGAATGCCACGAGAAACCCCTATTATTGTTGGCGAATACCTGATAGTTTTTGGTGAGAGAGATGAGAGCGTGATAACAGCCTTTGGTATCAAGCCTCGCCCCGACAACTTTATGTCACCACCACTTAAGATAAGCGATCACAAAAACCCCAGAGCATCATCAACTGAATATAGAACACCACAATTACCACCAAAACCAATACCAAATAAACAATAAAAATATGATTAATAAACTCAAAAATAAACCCCTCCCATCAACTTGGCTTTTCCTTTTAATTATAATCGGTTCTGTTTTTGGATATATATTTTGGGGGCACAATAACTCTGAATCAACAAATAACCCAGCTTCTTTATATGTAGTTGAGACTGTTGGCCGAGGGGATGTTTCCTCAGGTATTGAGACCACTGGTGAAATAGTGGCAGCTCAAAAACTTGACCTTAATGTATATAAACAAACTGAGCAAATAGACACAGTAAGTGTTGTTAATGGTCAACATGTCAACACAAATGATGTGCTTATATCTTTTGATAAAAGTGATGCTTATGTTGACACTCAATCAGCCCAAGTGTCAGTAGTAGAAGCAGAGCTTGCTCTACAAAAAGAACAAACTGATGCCCTAGACCCTAATACAGAAATACGCAGTAAAGAAAACCAGCTTATTAACTATCAAAAAATAATTAGTGATGCTGAACAGGATATCATTGATATTTATCGTGACTTTTTAAACAAAAACTTGGAGGTTGTACCGCATTCAGACCGTTCTGACATACTAGATGATCGCACTGAACCAACTTTATCTGGTCGTTATGTTAGTGATATTGAGGGGCAATATGTAATTGAATTATACTCTTCAGGATCTGATTCTGGATTTTCGTACCGTGTATCAGGACTTGAATCTATGATTGGGCCAGTAATTTTTGGCAAGGCAGTAAATTTGGGCACTCGAGGTTTGAAGATAATATTTCCGAATGACACTAAGGTGAACGATAAATGGGTTGTGTATGTACCAAATACTGAAATTGCTACTTATCCTGAGTCTTTGGCTGATTATGAAGATAATATTGCCGACTTAGAAAAAAACATTGCCGATGCAAAAGTTAATTTAACAAATACTAAACAAGACCTTGAAGATTTGTACCAAACAGACACAGCTAGTTATAGGAATCTGGGTGTTGAGCAAGCAGAATCAACTCTAGCTGAAGCACAACAACGTCTCTATAAATATTATGACGTGGTTCAAGACCGTGATATAGTTGCCCCTTTTTCTGGCACAGTTGAAGGCATGTCAAATGTAGTTGAAGGAGCTACTCCAACCGGCGGCTCAGAAGACACTATTGATTTTGGGACCCTGATTTCTGACGAGTTCCTAGTCACCTTCTCTCTAGGAGCAGTAGACGTGGCAAAAGTTGAGGTTGGGCAAAAAGTATTAGTGACCATTACTTCATTTTCAAATGTAGAAACTCTTGATGCTTATGTTACCGAAATTAGCTCACTCCCAGATGGTAGTGGTGTGGCACAGTATGAAGTGCAAGCACTAATTGAAACACCTGAAGATTCAACCATAAAACTACGTGAGGGGTTACTGGCTGACATTGAAGTAGTGGAAGAGGAAGCAACTAACGTGATTCGAATTCCTAGTTCGGCCATATCATATGAACAAGGACGGATTACAGTTGAGGTACTTGATACTGTATCGGAGGAACAACAAAAAATGATTGACCGGCTCGGCATCCTACGCTCAGATGGTGGCACGATTCCAAGTTACTCAACCGAAGTCCAGTTGGGACTAACTGGGACATTCTATGTTGAAATTCTTGACGGGTTGGAAGAAGGAACAATTATTATAGTCAGTAATAATACAGGAGTCACTGATGACACCTCTGTTCTTAACCAGCAAGGTTTTAGGCCTGGCGGTGGAGGTAACAGGCCAGAATAAAACTTGTTATGACTACAACAAAATCTAATCAAAATAATAATATTGTTACACTTTCAGATATATCAAAAAGCTTTTATCTTAAGGGCGGCCTTGAAGTACCAGTCTTACATCACATAAATCTAACTGTATCTGAGGGTGAAATGATAGCAATTTTGGGGCAATCTGGTTCAGGAAAATCAACCCTTATGAACATTATTGGCGGACTCGACATTCCTACTAAGGGGGACTACTACTTTGCAGAGAAACATGTAAACACCATGACTTCTGACGAGTTGGCTGAACTACGTTCGCGAGATATTAGTTTTATTTTTCAATCATTTCATCTACTACCAGGTAAGACTGTTTATCAAAATGTGAAACTCCCCCTTCTGTACCAGCGGAGTTTTACTGGAGACCACCATGAGTACGTCACACACGCACTCAATCGTGCTGCCCTTGAAGAAAAACATTGGCATAAACGTCCTAATCAACTATCAGGAGGGCAACGACAACGGGCAGCTATAGCACGTGCATTAGTGGCGAGACCTCGACTATTACTGGCCGATGAACCAACAGGAAATCTGGATTCCCAGACGGGAGATAATATTATTGAATCACTACAGTATCTAAATGATAAATATAACACCACCATTATAATAGTGACGCATGACGAATCTTTAACGGACGTTGTTCATCGCGTTATCACGATTAAAGATGGTTATACTCATCAAATTTAAATTTATGAAATTTCATTTTTTCATTACTGAAGCTGTACAAGCACTACGCACCAATGCGTTGCGTTCATCTCTTACTATAATTGGGATTGTAGTTGGTATTTTTTCAGTCACAACCATGTTGGCTCTTGGGGAGGGACTGTCTAGTAATGTGTTAGAAAGATTTAACTCATTTACCACTGGAGACATTACAATCAGCGGGGATTTAACCCAAACTGACTTAAATTGGATACAAGAACAGCCGTATATATCTGGTGTCTTGGCCAATCAATCTATAAATAACGTTACTACAATTGCTGGCGGTTCATCTTTTAACCCTTCTATTTCTACTGCTTTGGGTGACTATGAAACAATTGGTAATCTGACGATTTTATCAGGTACAAATTTTGATTTTACTGACATCAATTATGATGAACATGTGGCTCTAGTTGATGAGGGTTTTGTTGAAACTGTCCAAGATGAGGCGGGCATAGATATTAGTGAGGGCACCTTAACACTTAATGGTCAGCATTTTACTGTTATTGGTGTAATGGAAGGAGGCAACACTGGCTTTGGTAGACGCAGTGATGGTTCCATAATAATTCCATATGCTTCTGCTCTTGGGATCGTGACTGACACTAAAGTCTTCTCTTCTATCGGCGTCACACTTAAGGAGCAAGAATATTATGAAATAGCTGCCATTCATATTTTAGAATCTCTCAATGCGTCTCGCTACGCCAATAGCGATAGTAGTGACTACTTCAGTGTCTCAAGTGCTCAAGATGCCATTGAGAATGTTCAAGAAACTACCAAAATGATTAGTCTCTTTCTTGGTGTAATTGGTGGAATTGCTTTATTTGTTGGTGGAATTGGCACTATGAATATGATGCTCACTACTGTAACTGAACGAACTAAAGAAATTGGACTACGAAAAGCAATTGGAGCCCGTGATAGTGATGTGCTATATCAAATTCTAACTGAATCGATTGCCCTAACAGTTATTGGAGGCTTGATTGGTATTGGGCTCACCTATTTATTGGCCTTCTTGGCCAATCAAACACTTGAATCAAGTTCTGGACAAGGAATGTTTAGCGAAATGAGTCTTGAAATGTCAAATGAAGTGGTCGTATATGCCACCCTAGTGTCTTTTATGGTTGGTATTGTGTTTGGTATTTACCCAGCTCGTAACGCATCTAAATTACAACCAGTAGACGCCCTGCGAAGCGAATGATTCTTATAATTAACAAAAACCACCCTCTCGGGTGGTTTTTGTTATTTCTTGGTTACTGCATTTTTAATGCGAGCGGATAGACGAGACTTTTTACGGTCAGCGGTGTTGCTTTTTATAACACCTCGTTTGGCTGCCTTGTCGATAGCCTTATAGGCAGTCGACAACAACCCTTTAGCTTCTTCAGCTTGACCAGCTGAAACCGCTTTATTTATCGCCTTTTCTGCATCCTTCATTGCGCTTTTGCGACGAATGTTGAATACTTTCTTACGCTCTGAGCCACGATGGGCTTTTTCTGCTCCTTTTGTAATTGGCATATATATCTTCAATAAAGTGCGCCTACTTTACCTTAGTAGTACTAAAAAGGCAACCCCTGAGGGGAATTTGGTTTGGTTTTTTAGTTAGGTAGTGTTCCACTTAACAATAGCTAGCTATAAACTTTTTTATCATTAATAATTGCAGTACAATAAACTTTATATGATTCGCAGCCTCACCGGTACAGTAACTAGTATCGGAGACAACCAAATAGTTTTAGACGTACGAGGGGTTGGTTATCTAATCGCCTGCCCAACTCTAAGTCACAATTTCACCGAAGGAGAACGACTGACCTTACAAACTCACCTAGCCGTACGTGAAACAGCCCTCGACCTCTATGGCTTTCCAGATAAAAAGGAGCTGGTGATGTTTGAGTTACTACTAGGGATTAATAAAGTTGGACCTAAATCAGCTCTCCAGATTATGTGTCAAGCTACTCCCTCACTCTTAATTGAAGCCGCCCAAAAAAATGATGGGGTGTACTTACATAAATTATCTGGAATTGGTAAAAAAACTTGTGAAAACATCGTGGACTACTTGCACAAAAAACTTGATTCTCTGCCAGTAGCAGCCGGTCCAATTGAAACCGAGGCCGACAAGCTTAACCAAACCCAAACTGATGCCATAGATGCCCTGATTGCACTAGGCTATGATGCCAGTACCGCTAGAGAAAGTATTTTGTCTTTGCCTAAAGAAGAGAATGCTACTACTAACTCACTAGTGACTTTAGCTTTGAAACAAATGTAGTTTAGAAAAAAGCCTGCTGCTACGCAGCAGGCTTTTTATGCTCTTTTTTAAACTTCTTCGTAACCTGGAACTACCTCAACTTTAACTTCGATTGGATCAAAGCTGGTGGAGGTGGTTGGCTCTGTGCAAGATAAACGATAGACGGCCGTGCTATTTAACACGCCAGTCTCTTGACTACCATTATAAGATGTCCCCGGTCCAGTACCAACCGTGAAAGTTTGATCTATCCCTGAGCCTCTCAGGGTACACACCAACTCATAACCCACCTCAATACTCCAATTAAGATTGGTTTTACCTCCAGCTCTTACAAATTTTGGTTCAGCTGATATTTGTAAATCTGGTGGTGGTACTGCTAAATCCAGTGTACTACAAACCCCATTATTGTTAGCCATGTTTGTCTCATCAACATAATTTTTTGGATTTAGATTAACTTCTACACACATTTGGTGATTACCAAATGGAATATTGTTATAAATATGTTCGATAACACCAGTGCGATTACCACTAGCTAAGACACTGGTCAGATTACCCGCATTAGTACTCTGACCACCACCCATTATATTTAGAATAGAACGATAAATGGCATTGCTATTGGCTGGCAAATCACCAGTACCAACATTTCTAATTCGCATTGATAGTTTAATACCATCATAAGTGCCCGTTACTGGATCGGGGACGGCAGTAGCTGTATCAAGATCAACAATGATTGGCACTAAATCTGCGGGAGCCGGTGCGGGATTTACCACCCCTAGATTTATTTGAGAACAATTGTCAGTCACAGATTCATCAATCTCATTAACGTCTCCATTCCCAGCTCCCCCCAAGTTACTGCTGTCGGGATCAGCATCAATACAATGTTGAATATATAGTGTTTGATTAACTGCACTAGCATCATTAGGAATTGTGTAACTAGCAGAGTCTCCACTTGAATTTGCGGGGGCTAATACTGACTTGTTTATAGTTCTGAATGTGGTAAAGCTTCCAGAGTTACCGTACCTATACTGAAACACATCTTCAAACCCGTTGGGGGTCACTAAGGTACCGTCATTAGTTACTTGTGCAGTAAAGGTGAGCGTTTGTCCGGCCTCAATCGGACTGCCTGATGTTTCGCTCAACCCACTGCTGGTTAGATCGGGTTGATTAGCGGCACAAGCACCAGTATTACAAGCAATAGTGCGTGGTGAGGTTGGACAAGCGGTGCCACCGCCAGACGGAGCGGTTGTCACTACAAACGACTGTTGTTTAGTACCGCCGCCACAAGATACAGAGCACGCTCCTGAGTCGGTCCAATAGCCAGCACAATCCACTGGACTCCCCCCTCCACTACAAGCACCAGTATTACAAGCAATAGTGCGTGGTGAGGCTGGGCAAGCTGCTCCATTTCCTGATTGAGGAGTAGTAATGGTGAAAGTTTGTTGTTTAGTACCGCCGCCACAGGACACCGAACACGCTCCTGAGTCGGTCCAATAGCCAGCACAATCCACATCTGCTGCAGTACAAGCCCCTGGATTACACACTCTACCCTCTAGATATCCATCTGCGTATGGACAAGCGGCACCACCATTAGCAGCCGGCACACTTACATTGTAGGTTCTAAATTGGGCACCGTTACCTGCGCCACAAGCCCCAGCATAAGCTGGTATACAACCACTCCAAGCAGTAAAAGAGCCGACACAATTGACTGGCGGGTGGGAAATACCACAAGCAGAATCAGGGGCTGGTCTAGATGTAGACGGTGGTGTACCACAAGGTGTTCCAGAACAACTTAAGCTTGGACTAGTAGAATACCGGAATCCAGTTGAAGTACACGAACCAGAACCAGATGAGGGGCGACAATATGCTTCAACTTGATAACAAGAATGAGCTGAGGCATCAGAAATACTAATTAAGTTTGAGCCAAAAAAAGTTAGTGTTAGTAATATTAAGCAGCGCCAGATTGTAGCGAACCTTATACTAAAAACTTTTTGCTGAAAAAACATAATTAAATTATTTACGGCCTAGCAATTGTCCATTCTCCTTCATAACCATCCCCTTTTGCGTCACCTGGATACAGGTCTCCTGCACCTAGTTCACCATAGAAAGTAAACAACATTTTGTCATCAAGTAATAAGTAATATAGTTGGTGGTCTTCGTTTACCAACACTGACTTGAACCTCTCTCCTTTTATCTCTTCATCTATTGCGTATGGTACCCACACTTCCAAGCAGCTATCTAAACAAAACCCTTCAGTTTTTTGATATAGAGTTAATCCAGTTGTAGAGTCGGTAAAATATACATCACCCACTTCACTAGTATAAGTGCTCACAAAGCCACCTTCAGCAAAAGGCTCGACGTAGTCTTCTACTGTAACTGGAGAAGTATTTTCAGTTGCTTCTGGTTGCTTGAGGGCTGAGCTATTGATATTCCAAATCAACAACATGATGGCTGTCAATATGAACAATATAAGTACAGCTATTAGCGCCGGTAAAAACCGGCTTTTTTCTTGAATTGAAACTTCACTTTCTCCATTCATATATATAATGACTAAATTTTAAAAAGGTTCAGACCACTCTTATGTACTAAGCATACCGCACCCTGTAAATAAATTTCGCTCACTTATGACCTTTTGTGTATATCCAATCACTAACACTTTCATTATCTTTTAGCTTAAATAGCTAAGGGTTTTACAAATCGCATCGAAACTAGATAGATTGCTAGATTCATCATATACTTACTTCATGGATAATATTCGCCGCTTGATTAAACGTCTGATTCCCCAGCCAATTTTTTCAACCCTACAACCCAAATATCATTTTTTGCTAGCTTATTTTGGTTCAGTAAAATATCACCACCCTTCTCGAAATCTCACTATCATTGGTGTAACGGGCACTAAGGGCAAGTCTTCGGTAACAGAAATTTTAACTCATATTCTACAAACTGCCGGTCATAAAACCGCCTCCCTTTCTACAATCCAATTTTCAATTGACGGTCAAGAGCGGCGGAATCTATTCAAAATGACCATGCCAGGACGTTTTTTTGTGCAAAGTTTTTTACGGGAAGCGGTTGACGCTGGCTGCACTCACGCGGTTATTGAAATGACCTCTGAAGGAGCTAAGCAATTTCGTCATAAGTTTATTGATATGGACGCTCTGGTCTTTACCAATTTAACTCCTGAACATATTGAGTCACATGGCTCATTTGATAACTATAAAAAAGCTAAATTGTCACTAGCAGAGGCAGTAGCAAAATCACCTAAAAGACCGCGTTTTTTGGTAGCAAATATTGATGACGAACACGGCCAAGACTTTTTGGAGTTCCCAGTTGAAAATAAGCTACCCTACTCGTTAAAAGATCTTACTCTTTACTCTCTCCAAAAAGATTCTGTCAGTTTAGTTTTAAATAACACTACCATTCGAGTTCCTTTGGTTGGACTATTTAATGTTTACAATACCTTAGCAGCTATCACTATGGCTCAAGCTCTCGATGTACCGCTAAATATTATTGGCGATGCCTTGACCACATTACCGCCACTCAAAGGACGGGTTGAGAAATTTAGTACCACCTCAAACTGTACCAAACATCTCACAGCGGTAGTTGACTACGCTCACACTCCAGACTCTTTAACCAAGCTATATGAAGCTTTCCCTGATAAGACAAAAGTTTGTGTCTTGGGTAATACTGGTGGCGGTCGTGACACATGGAAAAGACCAGAAATGGGTGCTATTGCTGAAAAATATTGTCAGCAGATAATTCTAACCAATGAGGATCCCTACGATGAAAACCCAGTAAAAATTGTTGAGGAAATGAAAAAAGGAATGAGTGAAAATGCCCCAGTAGAGATTATTATGAACAGACGTGAGGCCATTAGAAAGGCCCTTGAAATTGCTCCAAATGATAGTTATGTGTTGGTGTCTGGTAAGGGTACAGACCCGTACATTATGGGACCAAACGGAACTAAAGAAACCTGGAGTGACGCAGAAGTAGTTAAGGAATTATTGGAAGAATTAAGTCAGACCGTGGTAAAGAACGATACCAGCCGTGACGGAAACGTTGAGTGATTCTTTTCTCCCCAACATTGGAATATCCAAAATCTTATCTACAGAGGCTAGAGTTTTTTCATCTACTCCTTCAACCTCGTTTCCCATTATATAGGCTACTCGTCTTGGTACGACAAAATCTTTTAATGAAACTGAGTCTTTAGTTTGTTCGATGGCTGCCACCAAGACTCCGTCTTGTTTTAGTTTATTTATTACCACAACCGAATCCTCGTGATGTTCCCAGGCAATCTCTTCACTAGCCCCTAGTGAGGTTTTTTTAATTTCCGCTTGAGTGCGGCCAAACCGATCAATAGGGGTTGGAGTGTAACCGATAAGAAAAATCTTATCGACCCCAGCCCCATCAGCACTACGAAAAATCGCTCCGACGTTGTAGGCACTACGAATGTTTTCCAAAATTAGATATTTCACACAGGAAAGACTAACAAACAATATTTAAAATAGCGAACGGTGTTTGTTTTAGAGTACATTTATGCTATAGTTCTGCCCATCAAATGGCTCCTTCGCCCTTAGTGAAGTTGGTGGAGGTAAGCAAGTCTGGGAGACTTGCGAACGCCTTTTAAGATGATGACTTTGGTTAAATCCTTAGTCCGCCCTTAGCTCAGTCGGTAGAGCAGCAGCCTTTTAAGCTGATGGTCCCAGGTTCGAGCCCTGGAGGGCGGACTAAGGATTTTAACTTTTTATACTTCTTTTAGTTAAGTGGAGTAAACCATCATATTAAAAGTATCGAAAGAATACACCATACAAGACACTAGTATCACGAGAGAAATTAAATAATGTAAGAATCTTTTATCTTTATTTAGTAATAAAATAACAACCCTAGCAATTTGTAATAATATTAAAAAAATATACGCGTACCACCAAACCATAAAGCCTATAAAGAGTATAGTCATCAAGCCTCCGGGAGAAGTCATCTCAATATGTGCAAGAACTGTAAAAAATACTGAAATTATAGATGTGGTGTATATTTTCAGAAGTGACTGCTCCTTGATTTCGTACTTTGTCATATTAATATTCTACTATACCTTAAGTACCCACCTCTCAAGCGCTATATCTAAATACCGCACTCCCGCGTGACCATCGTGATAAAGAGTTAGTAAGGATTGTGACAACTCCTCAATTCTTTCGTTAGAAAACTTACTTAGAGCGCGCTTGGCTTTGTTGTAGGGGAAATCTTTCATACCAGCCTCCTTAGCGGTTTTAGTATTAGCCGCTAAGCGAAGTGATTTTAACTGCCACCAAATAATGCCAATGATTTCTTCTTCTCGCATGCCAGACAATTTGGCTTCTTGTAACAATACCCACAACTTTCTTTTATCTTTTTGGGCCAAAGCTTCAGCCAAACTAAAAGCATTAAAATAATCAGTCTTATCCGTTTTGAATTCAGTTATTTCTGTCGCGTGTTGTGTATAAGTTTTCTTGGCGGCTGCTAATAAAGACTCTTCTAGAATAATGAAGGTGTTAGGAGACTCTGCCATTGCCGCCAAAGCCTCTTTTACCTCCTCAACACAATCTTTATTAGCGGCTGGAGTGTCTACCACAAACCACTCAACTCCGCCAAAGAGCGAAGTGGCTCCTAGAGCATCATTTAACATGCCCAGCTCATACTCAGCCCCTTCGATGGTAGTTAAAGTGCCGTCAGTTGGAAAGTTTTTATCAATGTAGGAGTCTGCTGCATCACGTACTCGCTTTCGATCATTACCATAAAAAACTACGTACATATATTATTTTAAATCTTTAAGTTCTACTGATTTTAAATCCTCCCAATTAGAACCTATTTTAACATCTGCCAAAATTGGCACTCCTTTGGTTTCTGCTTCACTTAAAACAGAGGTCATCAGATTGAGCAGAGTTGGCACCACGGCTGAAATTTTGTTTTCCTTAATTTCAAATATTAACTCGTCATGCACCTGCAACAGTAGTCTGACATCTTCATTTAACTTTAATTCATTGATGTACTTATGAATTCTTACCATGGCAGTACGAATCACATCAGATTGTGAACCTTGGATTGGCGCATTAATCGCCATCCGTTCGGCTTGCGCTCTAATAAACGGTACGCTGGAAGCAATCCCTGGAAAATGTCGTCGGCGACCGAGAATGGTTTCTGTGTAACCGTGCTGACGAGCAAAACTTTTAGTCTCTTCTAGATACTCAGCCAATCGAGTGAAGGTGTTGAAGTAAGCATTGAGGAATTCTTGAGCCGCCTGACGAGTGGTGTCCCCTCCTAAATTTTGACGTAAGGCATTAACCCCCATTCCATATAAAATCCCAAAGTTAATCACCTTGGCTTGCCGCCGCATATTTTCTGTGACATCCTCAGCATTCACCCCAAACACACGCAGCGCTACTCCCTTATGCACATCCTCTCCTCGTTTAAAAATATCAATCAAATTTGGGTCTCCAGAAAGAATAGCGGCAATTCTTAATTCTATTTGTGAATAATCTATTGCTACCAGCCGATAGCCTGAATCAGCCACAAAGGCTTTACGAATAGCCCTGCCCTCTTCACTACGAGCAGGAATATTTTGCAGGTTTGGATCACGACTTGCCATTCGGCCTGTAGTGGTACCAGTCTGAAGGAAAGTGGAGTGAATTTTTTCATCTGAACCCACTAGTTCGGGCAGATTATCAACGTAAGTTGAGACCAGTTTTTGTAATTCCCGATAACGTAATATATCAGTAATAATTGGATGATCTTCACGTAATTTTTCTAATTCAGATTCTTTAGTTGAACGTTGCCCGCCCGCCGTCTTTTTAGCATTCTTAGGTTTTAATTCTAAATTATCAAACAAAACCTCACCCAACTGTTTTGGGGAGTTTATATTAAACTCTACCCCGGCGTGTTTATAGATTTTTCTCTCCAATTCAACTAATTCTTGGTGGAATTTTTCTGATAGCTCTTTTAAATATCCGACATTTAGAGTAATGCCCTGCAGCTTCATCTCATCTACTACCGTAATTAGTGGTAGTTCAATATTTTCATATACAGACCATAATTTTTGCTCCTTAACTCTTTTTTGTAATTCTTTTAAGGTGTCTGACCAGGTGGTAGTTTTAAGAAAAGACCGACCGTATTCAATAATGTCGTCATGGGTGGCATTAGTGCGCTCACTCTCCAAAAGCCAAAGCAAAATAGCAGCTTGTTTAAGTTCCATTTCATCAACCTCAGCTGCCAAAGCGGCGTCATCCACTAAAGTAATATCAAATAATTTTTTCACTCGATCTGTTACTGTTCGAAATCCTAGCTCACTAAAAAGTTTGATGATTCCTTCAGAATCAGAGTGTTCTTTCCACTCAGTTTTGGAAACATCAAACTCACTTATAGCGTCAGTTCGGATGGTGGCTAGCATTTTAGAAAATTCCGCGTCTTCCCTGCCCTCTTTCAGTAAATTTATAATTCGAGGTTTAATTCCCACCTCAATAAAAACCTCTTCATCTTGCTCGAGTTTTTTATAAAGCTTCTCCAGTGACCCAAAATTGGTAATCAAGGTAGTCGCTGTTTTTTCACCAATCCCAGCTATGCCGGGTATGTTGTCAGATGGGTCACCGCGCAGACCTTTATAATCTGGCACCAGTTTTGGACCAAATCCAAAACGTTCTTTGACGGCCGCTTCGTCATACACCACAG
The DNA here is from genome assembly GCA_020428815.1 of Candidatus Kaiserbacteria bacterium. Lineage (GTDB taxonomy): Bacteria > Patescibacteriota > Minisyncoccia > Phycocordibacterales > UBA918 > OLB19. The sequence goes on along the minus strand of JAGQMC010000048.1, from coordinate 45,415 downwards.
TATCTTTTATGCCTTTTTTTAAAGTAAATACTTGAACGCGTTTTTTATCTACACACTGAAGGGTATCCATATCTCCTGATGCAATTACAACCTGCAAATCTTTATTACCTTTAGTAAGATGGGCAATCGTACCGAGCAGATCATCGGCCTCAAAGCCAGATTTCTCAAAAATTGGAATACCAAACACTTTAAAGATATCCCGAGACCGGTTGATTTGCTGCACCAACGATTCATCAGTCTTAGCTCGGCCATCCTTGTAACCGTCAAACGCTTCATGACGATAAGTTGGTTCTGCTAAGTCATAACAAGCTGCAATATACTGAGGTTTAAAGTCTTCAATAATCTTCAATAGCATGGTTGTCACTCCATAGAGAGCACCAGTTGGTTCACCAGTCGGAGAGGAAAAATCAGGCAACGCATGATAGGCCCGGTGCAAAATCGCATGTGCATCCAATAAGACAAGGGTTTTTTTATTACCAGACAACTTACTCATACCCAACAGTATACGTGTTTTGTCTTGGGTACACTACTTGTCATTTAAAAATGCGATAGGGTAACTTGACGTTGCTCTCCCTCACTAATGGAGATGGTCACTTTTTTGGCGGTGCTAGGAATTACCTCTCTGATATTTTCAGGCCACTCTATACAAATAACAGTATTTGGGTTTTCTAATAATTCTTTGATATGAAGTGGTTCGACCTCAGCCTCAGACTCTATTCGATAAGCGTCGATATGGACCAGTGTCTTAAATTTTTTATCCGATAAATTATATTGTTTCATGATAGTGAATGTCGGACTGGTAATCACCTCCTCCACTCCTAAACACTTCCCCAACTCCTGAGTAAAAGTGGTCTTACCAGCACCCAAATCTCCCTCCAGTGCGATAATTAAGTTGTCTGACTCCGATTCTATTAATTGTTTGATGAGGGGTTTAAAGTCTTCGGGTTTGGCCACTAAATATTGCTGTTCTAAATCCATAGTTGTCTCGACTATAGCAGTCTATGTGTAAGACGTAAATGAGTAATATGTAAACTTATGACATGGTATTATGTGAGTAATTATGGTTCATTTTGATGACAGTTTCTCAAACGCAAAGCTAAAAGAACTTCATGCGCATGAAGAAGAAAGAGTGGCACAAAAACTAGCTAGCCAGTTGGGCTACGAATACGTTAACCTTCGACATATAACCGTTAATCCAGAAGCGGTGGTTTTAATACCAGAAAAACGTGCTAAAGAAAGCCTGGCCGTAGCTTTTACCACCACCAATTTTAATGTCTCAATCGCCACCACTAATCCCAACGCGATAGTTTTTAAAACTTTATTACAAAACTTAGAAGCCCAAAAACTTAAACCAAAGATTTATGTCTGTTCAGCCGGTAGCTTAAGCCATGCTTGGAATAAATACGCTGATGTAATTCACACCACCGCCGAACAAAAAGGTGTCTTGGTGGTAGATGCGGCAGATATAAGGAATTTAACTGATCAAATTACCGCTTTAGATGACGTGGGTAAGCTTTTGGTACAAAAAGACACAAATAGTCAGCGCCACATCTCCCAAACCCTATCAACAATTTTTGCCGGGGCTTTGGCTTTAAAGGCGTCTGATATACATATTGAGCCAGAAGAGGCTGGTGTACGTCTGCGTTACCGATTAGATGGAGTGTTACATGACGTGGCTGACTTAGATAACTACATATACAAACGTTTGATGTCCCGCCTAAAACTATTATCAGGTATGGTACTTAACGTTAAGGCTGAAGCCCAAGATGGACGATTTAGTTTTAATTCTGGGGAAAAAGAGGTGGAAATACGATCTTCAGTTATTCCTGGGGCTTTGGGAGAATCAATTGTAATGCGTATTTTAGACCCGACTGTAGCTAGTTTTAGTCTAGAGACAATCAATCTAAATAAACATATAGAGAAGGTGTTACGCCAGCAATTAAAACGCCCAAACGGACTGATTATTACCACCGGTCCAACTGGCTCTGGTAAAACTACAGCTCTCTATGCTTTCTTACAAGAAGTCCACGATGAAAGCAAAAAAATAATCACCATCGAAAACCCGGTTGAATATAAATTGGCTGGTATTATGCACACCCAAACTGATGCTGATTATACTTTTGCCAAGGGTTTGCGCGCTATCCTCCGCCAAGACCCAGATGTTATTATGGTGGGAGAAATCCGTGATCAAGAAGTAGCTGAGACTGCTATGCATGCAGCCCAAACCGGACACTTGGTATTTAGTACCCTCCATACTAACAACGCGATTGCTGGTTTTACCCGCCTAATTGACCTTGGTGTTAATCCTCAAGTTTTAGGGACCTCAATTAATATGATTCTTGGTCAACGACTAGTAAGAATTCTGTGTGATGACTGTAAAGCAGCCCACCACGCCAACGCTGAAGAACTACAATTTATGAAAGAAGTGATGGCTGAACATCCCTACCCAGTACCAGTAGCTGATCAACAAACCATTTATCGGGCTGTTGGTTGCCCTAAATGTAACCACACCGGCTTCCGGGGTCGCGCGGCTGTGTTTGAGGGAATTGTGATGGATGAGACAGTAGAAGAAGTTATTTTGCGTGATCCAAGGGAAAGCGCTATTCAAACGGCTGCCAAACCACAAAAAATTCCTACTATGTTACAAGACGGGATTGAGAAAGTGTTGGCGGGAATCACTTCTTTAACCGAACTTGAAAGAGTGGTTGAATTTCCAATAAAACTAGTTACCACCCCAAACCAACAAGAACATCTAGTTGCTGAAGGAGAAATCACGAATGAAGACTTTCAATCAAGAGTGATTTAAAAAACCACATTCTGGTAAGGAAATCAGTTGTGGTCAAGATTGTTTATAATAGTTTTATGATATTGTCAGTCGAGCAGTTGGGAAGCTATTTACATCCGCTATTATTTTCCAGAGTATAACTCTCTAAGCAAGGCTTCCGCATTGAAAGTGAATGCCGCGCTAAGGAGACAATGTCGCACCCTCACTCAAGGTGAGCGCCACAAAGCCCTCGCAACGCATCCAAGTTGCTTAGAGAGTTATCTTCTGGAATAAAACAATATAAATCGCACACAATAATGTGCGCGAGAGAACAAATGCTTGTCGACAATACTAGCATAACTGCATAATTTGTCAAGTCCTAAGCCCTATTTTGGGTTGTTTTTGTTATAATACTGGTACTTATGGCCGAAACAGAAAAGAAAACCATTACCCGGGATGATGCTAACAACTTAGACCGCACCCTCCGTCCTCAAACTTGGGATGAGTATATTGGACAAGAAAAAATCAAAGAAAATTTACGTATTTTACTAACCGCCGCTAAAGAACGCGGCCACGCAGCCGAACATGTCTTGCTTTATGGTCCACCCGGTTTAGGGAAAACCACTCTCGCTAATCTTGTATCAAAAACCTTAGGTACGAACATGAAGATAACCTCCGGACCGGCAATTGAGAGGGTTGGTGATTTGGCCGCCATTCTTACTAATCTTTCCCCAGGTGATGTTTTATTTATTGATGAAATCCATCGACTCTCAAAAAGCATTGAAGAAGTGCTTTACCCAGCCATGGAATCTGGTGTGCTTGATATCATTATTGGTAAAGGACCATCTGCTCGTACTGTACAACTAGAACTTCCCCCTTTTACTATGGTGGCAGCCACTACTCGCATCTCACTACTATCTTCACCACTTCGTTCGCGTTTTTCTGGCGGTACTTTCCGATTAGATTTTTATACCAATGAAGAAATTGCGACCATCCTCAAACGTTCTGCTGAACTACTGAATATGAAAACCACTGAAGATATTCTGGTTAAAATATCCAAGCGATGTCGAGCCACCCCTCGTACTGCCAACTACTTATTAAAACGCTGCCGTGACTTAGCCCAACTTGAAGGGAAAGATTTAACAAATGAAATTGTTGAAAAAACCTTTGATCTACTAGAAATTGATGAAATTGGCCTTAGTAAAGCTGATCGTTCTGTCCTTGAAACCATCATTAATAAATTCGAAGGTGGTCCAGTCGGACTCAACACCATCGCAGCTGCCACTGGTGAGGAACCGTCTACAATTGAGGACGTGATTGAACCATACTTGATACGTCACGCTTTACTAGAGCGAACTCCACGTGGTAGGGTTGCCACCACAGAAGCTTACGCTCACATTAATAAAGATTTATAATAATTATCAAACTTAATCATCAATTTATACCATTATGTCTGGACATAATAAGTGGAGTAAGATTAAACATAAAAAAGCTGCTACTGACGCCCAAAAAGGCAAGGTCTTTTCTAAGCACTCAGCTTTAATAACTCTTGAAGTTAGAAAAGCTGGTGGTGATGTGAATTCTGCTAGTGTTCTAGCAGCTATAGATCGTGCTAAGAAAGACTCCATGCCAAAAGATAATATCGAACGAGCTTTAGCTAAAGGTAGTGGTGCTGGTGGCTCTTCATTAGAAGAAGTGATGTACGAAGGTTTTGGTCCAGGTGGTGTAGCGATGTTAATTCAAGCTGTCACAGACAACAACAATCGCACCGCCCCTGAAATCCGCCATATTTTTTCAAAAGCCGGACTAGAACTTGGAGCCCCAGGATCAGCCGCTTGGGCTTTCACTAAGACTGATGGTGAATATATACCCACGACCCCCATGGAGTTAGATGATGAAACTGGCCAAAAACTAGCTGATTTTATTGAAAAATTAGAAGACCAAGATGATGTCACAAATGTCTACACCAGCGCTGACACACCCGACTAAATCAAATATTCTTCTATAGACTTGATTACTATATACTGAAAGGTATGAGAGTTATTAGTGTAGATCCAGGATATGACCGGATTGGAGTGGCAGTATTAGAGTTAGATAACGGCACCGAGAAACTACTATATTCAAGTTGTATTGAAACCAACAAAGCACAAGATTTGTACGAGAGAATATTCACCCTCGGTAATGAATTTGAGGATATTATAAAAAAATTCAAACCTGACACTTTAGGTATCGAAACTTTATTTTTTAATAAAAATCAAAAAACTGCCATTGGAGTGGCAGGAGCTCGTGGAGTATTGATTTATGTGGCCCAAACTCATAAATGTCAGATTTATGAGTTTGGGCCACAAGAAATAAAAATTGCTGTGACTGGCTACGGAAAGAGTGATAAATCAGCAGTGATTGATATGGTTAAACGTTTAATACCAACTGCCCCCATCAAAGCCCTTGACGATGAATATGATGCAATTGCTGTTGGTATTACCTGCCTTGCACATTATGGTAGAACTAGTTAAAATCTGCGACTGAATACTAAGAAGTGTCTTGAATTAAAATTACTTCTTTGATAAAAAATATAGGTAAAATATTTAACATATGACTTACTTTCACACTGACGATGAAAATGAAATGAATGAGGAAGAAATTGACAGCAATGATGAAGACGCTTCGCTAGACGATGATGTTTTAGATGAAGTAGCCGGTGACGACAATGATGATGATAGTGAAATGGAAGGTTTTGGTCATGTGGACGAATCTGAAGTTGATGATGGTGAGGAAGATGAGGATGAAGAGGATGATGATGAAGACGACTTAGAGGATGACGCTGAAGATGTTGATTACGATAGTTTTGATGATGTTGATGATATGTAGTTAAAAAATAAAAAGCCGCCTCCTCTGAGGCGGCTTTTTATTTGCTTATTACACCTTTAAGATGTGTAGATTCTTCTTTCCTCGTTTAAGTAAAATCAAATTTGATACCGCCAAACCAGCCTCTACCACCATTTCTACATCATCCACCTTAATCCCCGCCACTTCGACTGCTCCACTTTCAATAAACGTTCTTGCTTCTCGTTTACTGGTAGCCAGACCAACTTCCACTAACACATCAACCAACACCCCCGCTTTAAATTCTGAACTAGGTGCCGTCTCTAACAACATAGCTTGCTCTTTTTCATTTAAACTAGAAAATGATTCCCCACCAAACAATATAGCTGACACCCTTTCAGCGGCCAACATCGAGTCACGACCGTGTACCAACTCAGTCACAGCTGACGCCAACCTTTTCTGAGCCACTCTAATCCCAGGATTAATTTGGTGATCTCGCTCTATTTGTTCAATTTCTTCTAGACTAATAAAAGTGAACATTTTTAAGTGGTCTATCACACTTTCATCACTAACATTAAGCCAGAATTGATAAAACCGGTAAGGTGAAGTCTTACCTGAATCTAACCACACAGCGTTGCCTTCACTTTTACCAAATTTTTTACCTGTAGCTTTATCGACAATAAGTGGCACAGTTACTACAAACGCTTCTTTTTGTAATTTCCTACGAATTAACTCAACACCAGCCAGCATATTTCCCCACTGGTCAGAACCACCCACTTGTAATGTACAGTTGTGAGACTGGAATAGTTGGTAGTAGTCATAACCTTGAAGAATTGGGTAGGCAAACTCTGTATATGAAAGCCCGGTCTCACTTTGCAATCTGGTGGCAATTGCATCTTTTTTAATTAATTCATTTACTGTGAAATGTTTACCAACATCTCTTAAAAAATCAATTAGATTTAATTTCCCTAACCAATCATAATTATTAACAAACTCCACCTCTTCTCCAAAAAAGTTCTCAGCTTGGGTTTTTATCTTTTCCACATTTACACTAACCTCCTCAATAGTTCTAAGTTGTCTTTCTGCATCTGGTTTTGGATCACCAACCATCCCAGTTCCCCCTCCAACTAAAAACACAATTTTATGTCCAGCGTTTTTTAGGTGTTTTAACAACACCCACACACTCATGTTGCCAACATGAGCAGAATCCGCAGTTGGATCAATACCATGATAAACAACCCGATTCTCCTTATCTAAAACCAATCCCAAATCATCACTTGATGACTGATTTATAAACCCCCTCTCACTTAATTCTTTTGCTAGACTCATTCCGGAAAAAGTAATTTCTTACTATATAAATAAATTAATAACTTCGACACAATTATAAACACCTTTTGAGTTAACCAACTACTAAAGGATAGATATTTGAAATAATGCTATCACAAAATTGTATTAGAATACGTTAAAACCTCTATTCAACTCGGTTTTTTTGTTGTAGAAATTAAAGCACAACTATTCCTGTTAAAACTAGCGTCATGCTAACATTGGTTATATAGTTCGAATCTAACATATGTATATAAAAAAGTGGTTTAAAAAGAATTGGAAAGAGGTAATCATAGACACTATTCTGTTTGGTTTTGTGGCTGGTTTGGTGGTGGCTGGTGGTGTTTTGGTTTGGATTTCCACTTTGGACATACCAGATCTATCATCCTTTGATGAACGACGAGTTCTCCAATCAACTAAAATTTTCGACCGCACTGGTGAGGTTTTATTGTACGACCTTCATCAAGATGTTCGTCGCACTATTATTCCTTTTGAGGAAATGTCTCGTCATATAAAAAACGCTACTGTAGCGATTGAAGACGACCAGTTTTATAATCATATTGGAATTGACATTAGGGCCATCATTAGGGCCGCTGTCACCAACTTTACCCAAGGTGATTTATTAGGTGGACAAGGTGGTTCAACCATCACTCAACAAGTTATTAAAAATTCTGTTTTAGATAGAGAGAAAAAACTAACTCGAAAAGTAAAAGAGGCGATCTTATCAATTAAACTGGAACGAGTTTTAGAAAAAGATGAAATTTTAGAGATCTACTTAAATGAATCTCCATACGGCGGTACTATTTATGGTATCGAGGAGGCTTCCCGGGCTTTTTTCAATAAAAGCGCTGGTGATCTGACCCTAGCTGAAGCAGCCTACTTAGCCGCCATCCCACAGGCACCAACTTATTTTTCTCCTTATGGTAATAACCGAGAGGCTTTAGATAATAGACAAAAACTAGTATTAGATAGAATGCGCTTAAACGGCTTCATCACCATTGAAGAGTATGAGTCAGCTAAAGAAGAGGTGGTGGAGTTTGAACCACAGGCCGTCACTGGAATTAGGGCCCCTCATTTTGTTATGTATATAGTAGAGCAATTAGCGGAAAAGTTTGGGGAGGAAGCGATGGCCGAACAAGGATTAAGAATAATCACCACCCTTGATTGGGAGCTACAAAAAGAGGCTGAGGTGATTGTGGCTGAAAAAGCTGAAAGTAACACCGAACGTTTCAATGCTAGTAACGCTGGATTAGTCGCCACTGACCCAAAAACGGGTGATTTGTTGGTTATGGTTGGTTCGCGTGACTACTTTAGTGAAGATATTGATGGTAATTTCAATGTCACTCTAGCCCCTCGCCAACCAGGCTCATCAATTAAGCCTTATGTTTACGCTAACGCATTTAGGAAGGGTTATCTACCAGCTACAGTATTATTTGACGTACCTACTCAATTCTCTCCTCAATGTGAACCAAATGACCCAAGCTCACAATCACCTTGTTACTCACCCAACAACTATAATGGTAAGTTTGTTGGTCCGATTAGTATGCGTAACGCCTTGGCTCAATCTTTAAATATTCCAGCGGTTAAAACTTTATACCTAGCAGGCTTAAAAGATACCTTGAAGTTTATGGCAGATATGGGACTAACCACTCTTAATGACCCAGACCGTTACGGCCTAACCTTAGTACTTGGAGGTGGAGAGGTACGTCTAATGGATATGACTTATGGATATGGTGTGTTTGCTAATGGAGGAATTAAGGCCGCTCCTCGTAGTATTTTAAGAATTGAAGATAGCCGAGGAAATATTATTGAAGAATCAGAAGTTAACACTTCTCGGGTTTTGGAAGAGAATGTAGCTTATATGATTAGTGATGTGTTATCAGACAATGTGGCCAGAACTCCTCTTTGGGGGGTCAACTCACTAATCAACTTCCCAGGTCGTGATGTAGCAGCTAAATCAGGTAGTACTAATAATTTACGTGACGCTTGGATTATGGGTTATACTCCAAATATCGCAGTGGGGGCCTGGGTTGGAAATAATAATAATGACCCAATGGGTGGTGGTTTATCAGGCTTAATCACCACACCAATGTGGCGAGCGTTTATGGATGTAGCGCTACCAAAATTAGAAGACGAGAAGTTTCCCCAACCACAAATAAACACAATTGGGGTTAAACCAATTATTAGAGGTGAATATATCGACACCTCACTACTACTACAAGCAATGCAAAATCAAACTAATGATGAAGAGGGTTCAAAGTTAGATGTGGCCACCATCTACAACAACATTCATTCTATACTTCATTACGTTGATATTGACGACCCGACCGGGCCGTATCCCACCAATCCTGAGCAAAACCCCCAATACCACAACTGGGAATATGGGGTGCAAAAATGGAATAAAGATACGTTTGGTTTACTATTAGACACCAAACCAGACGAGGGAGAGGATGAAGATTAAATGATAAATTTAGGGGATTCAACTTCCCCTATTTTATTTTTTAGTTGATTTAAAACTTCTTTTTCTTTTAATTTTATTTCGTTTTTTAAGAGACTAGGTAGTTGTAGAGAGATGGTTTTAGTGGAGGTTGTATAAGAAACATTTTTTGATTCAATTTGGTAACCTAACACCTCTCTTACAGTTTCTATAAAAACCTTCTCTACCGTGGCCTGTGGAGCTTTAAAACGGGTTTTGTAGACACTAAACAATTCCCCAAGCTTTTTCATTTTTTTAGGGGATTTGTAGTTATCTTCCATAAGTATTATTTATTCATTGGCATCACAAGGTAACGTAAATTTTTATCACTAACCCCTTGTATAACCATCGCTCGGCCCACCCCAGCAAAACTAAGTTTTAAAGAATCATCATTTATATGACTAAGTGGGTCCATAATATACTGTTGGTTGAAGTTTAAAGTAATCTCATCTCCTTCCACCTGCGCTTTTAATGTGTCGGTTGTATGACCAACTTCATTATTTTGTGAAGAGATAGTTAAACTATTTTTAGTAACCAAGAGAGATACTTGTCTAAATTTATTTAAAAATATATTAGTTTTTTTAAACGCTTGTTGTAGATCGTCTTTTAAGACCGTAACATGGGTTGAATACTCCTTAGGGATAATCTGTACATAATCAGGAAAATTACCAGACACTAAACGTGATGATATATAAACACCATTAGGAAACTTTAAAGCACACTGATTGTCATTAACAATAAAGATTGGGTTATCATCAACAAAATCAATTATTCGCGCTAATTCTAGAGCATTTTTTTGCGGTACCATCAATGACTGATCTAATATTAAATCTTTTTGAGACACCGTCTTTTCCATCAACCGAAAAGAGTCGGTAGCTACGAAAGTTAATGAATGTTCTTTTTTTTGTTGAATAAACACACTACCTAACTCTGGTTTAATCGAGGTTTGTGAAGCAGCAAAGGCGACACTTTTTATCCCATAAGAAAACATTTTACCTTGCAATAATAATTCCTCCCCCTCCAACTTACTTAAATTGGGAAATTCATCTACAGAAAAGGTTTTAATTGATGTGTTACTAGAATCAGTCTCTAGTTGAAGTAGCTGCTCTTCAGTTCTGATTGTAAGGTCTTTTTGAGATATATATTGAATACTTTGTAGAAAAGTTTGAGCTGGAACTGCCACCACTCCCTCCTCAACCACCTTTCCGTTAATAGGAATTTCTACTGCAATTTCTAAATTGGTTGCTTGTAGTAATATCCCATTATTAGTGGCTTCTAAACGAACACATTGTAAGATTGGTAAAGTGACATGTTTAGTACTCACTCTACTAACCAACTCTAAGGCTTTAAGTAATTCATTGTGTGGAATAGTTATCTCCATATTTTTTATTTTAAACTATTTTACTCTTTATTATTAGGGGTGTGGAAGTGTGCAAAAGTCTAAAATGTGGTGTGTTGCAACATTTTATTTTAAAGATTACTCCCCACCACACTGTTGTTTAAGACTGAGTTTTTGTGGTTAGGGTTGTGGATACATAAATTTTATCCAACCAACAACACTTAAATTGTTGATAAAAAATTAAAAAATATAACTTTTAAACATGGTATTTTTTTTATTTACCCAACCCTATACAGTCTTTTACACACCTTACAAACATTGATTTTTTAAATCTTTTTCTAACTTAAAAAATAACTAAAAAACTCCAAACTAACCACTATTAGGGATTAAATAAATAATAAAAAACACTCAATTTTGAGTGTTTTTTATTATTTTAAGAGTAGCCTCACTTGAGTTATTTCCTCCTCCAACTCACTATTACTTTTTAGTTCAGTTTTAATTTTTTCACAAGAGTGGATGACGGTAGTGTGGTCTCTCCCACCTAATTTTTTACCGATAGCTGGATAAGACACTTGAAAATCTTCCCGTAGGATATACATAATAATTTGTCTTGGTTTCACCACTTCCTTTCGACGAGTTTTTTCATAAATACTCGCTTGATCAATATCGTAATAACGAGCCACTTTATCTACCACATCAGCAATTGCTAGATTTTTACGTGGTCGAGAACTATTTTTAATTATTGTTCTCACCTCATCAATTGATAGGGTGCGACCTAATAACTGTGATTGACACATAATAGTGTTTAACGCCCCTTCTAGTTCACGAACATTACCTTCAATTGTTTGGGCGAGGTGATCAACCACATCATCTTGTAGGGTGATGTTATTTTGAGCAGCTTTAGCGATTAAAATCGCTGCTCGTGATTCTAGGTCTGGTGCTGGTAAGTCAACAATCATCCCTTGTTGGAAGCGTGACTGGAGTCTTTCTTCTAAACCATTAAGTAGTGCTGGGTGTTGATCGCTAGAGAAAACAATCTGTTTATTATTATCATGTAGAGCATTAAATAAATGGAATAGCTCCTCCTGAGTCTTCTCTTTTGTGGCTAAGAATTGAACGTCGTCCATAATCAAAACATCATACTGACGATATCTATCCTTGAAACTATTTGCGCTACCACTCTGTAGAGCGTTGAAGTAATCTACCGCAAAGCGCTCACTGGTAACATAAAAAACTTTCTTACCAGTTTTTTTAATTTGGTTACCTACCGCTTGAATTAAGTGAGTTTTACCATGACCAGTCTTACCATAAATGAAGAGTGGATTGTAGGTTATACCAGGCTTCTCACTAACCGTCTTGGCAGCGGCGTGAGCAAGCGCATTATAAGGACCAACCACAAAGGTGTTAAAAGAATATTTAGGATTTAAATTATCAGTCTTATTGATGTAGTAGTCCTCTAGTGGTAGGGCAGCGTTTACTGTCTGTTTCTTATTTGATTCTTGTTTCTTGTCATTACGTTGCGCTACAGTGTATTCAACACTCCGGACGTGTGGGGTGAGGTCACGAAGGGTTTTTAGAATCATATTATTGAATTTGTCTTGCAACCAATCTTTAACAAACACACTTGGTACTCCAATAGTGGCGGTACCATCCTCAAGTGAAATAATATGAGTGTCTCGGAACCAAGTTTTAAAGTTGGCGGTGGTGATAGAGAGTTCGATTTTTACTAAAGCATCATCCCAAAGTTGCTTTACATCTACTTGTTCAGTTTGGATTATGCTGTTGCTGGCAGTTGAATGTGATGCTGGATTCATACTAATCAAATCGAAAGGTAATTTGCATTATACTCTCTTGTGGAAAAGTGTAAAATTTTTGTTTTTAAATTAAAAATTAACAACACATTTTTTCAATCAAAAAAATCAACTGTTAATAACCTGTGAATAAGTGGATATAACTTCTCTCTCCTATTTTCATCAATAAAACCAAGTTGGTGTTTTATGAAATTGGCTTGAATTATTTAAAGTTTCCTGTATAGTTCTCGGGTAATAAATCTAGATTATGACAAAGAGAACTTACCAACCAAGTAAAAGAAAGCGCGCCACTACCCACGGTTTCTTGGTTCGTTCTGCCACAGCTACAGGAAAGAAAATCCTACAAGCTCGGCGACGTAAAGGACGCGCTCAACTAACGGTTAAAAAAGCTCGCTAACGAGCTTTTTTGTTTATATGGTAAATACAATTTTGTCTTCCGTATATCAGGGATGAGATGCGTGTTGTAGAACAAAAGCTTTAATTTAAACTAACGATTTGTTAATGTTTCTTTATGTTTAAAAAATCACAACGTTTATCTCGGAGTGAATTCACCCACTTCTTCAAGGTTGGTCAAAGAAAACATTTCCCTCACTGTACGATAATCAACCACCCTTATACAGACTTTAAGGTAGCGGTGGTGGTGTCAAAAAAAGTAGCCAAAAGTGCAGTAAAAAGAAACCTCTATAAAAGACGAGTCTACGCTTTATTGCGAAAGTGTTACGAAGCCCAGGCTTACTCTGGGGTATTGATAGTGATTTTAAAACCTTCTTTCTCTAGCCTATCCCGCAAAAAAGCTGAAGAACTCCTAATAAGTTATTTAGATTTTTATCAGAATAAAAGCTAATCAATTTAGTTTTAAAACAGGTTTAAAATAACCTAATTGATTTGCCGAATAGAGTAAAAATACGTAGAATGGGCCCATGGTAAATATATGGCACACTTTTTTCTTCGACCCAGTTTACAACACACTGGTCTTTTTTATTGATGTAATTCCAGCGGGCGATGTAGGATTGGCAATTATAGCCACCGTTCTATTAGTGAAGTTGGTTCTTTTCCCGGTTTCAATTAAGGCGGTTAAAACGCAAAAAATAATGCGTGAGATAGAACCAAAACTAAAAGAGATTCGTGAAAAACATAAAGACGATCGACAAGAGCAGGCTCAGGCAATGATGGCAGTCTACCAAGAAGCGGGCATGAACCCTCTAGCTAGCGTGTTTTTGATTTTACTACAAATTCCAATCATCATTGCTCTTTATTTCGCGGTGTCAAAGGGTGGTGGTGTGCCACTGCCTGATATTAATGTTGATTTACTCTACTCTTTTGTGGCTGCCCCAGTTGAGGTCACTATGAATTTTATTGGCTTGGTAGACATGACTGGTCGTAGTTTGCTACTAGCCCTAGCGGCTGGAGTAACCCAGTTCATTCATGTAAATTACTCTATGCCCAAACTTCCCCCGCGTGACCCAGAGGCTGCCCCGAGTTTAAAAGATGATTTTGCTCGTAATATGCAAACCCAGATGCGTTATGTGATGCCAATTTTTATTACTTTTATTGCTTACTCCATTTCTGCTGCTATCGCGTTATATTTCTTTGTGAGCAATTTAACAATGATTGCCCAAGAGTTGTATGTAAAACGTCATCGTTAATATATGATTTTACCAATCATAAAACCCACCAGCTGGTGGGTTTTAATTTATAAAAACTGAGTATTTATTATTTACAACCAACCACAGTACCATTAGAGTAAATTGCCTGACCATCCACTCCACACATTGATATTCTCAAGGCGTTAAGGGCTTGAAAGTAATCAACTAAATTACTATTATCCACAGTATTTACAGAACTATTGTTGTTACTAACTGGATCACAGATTGGTAAGCCACCTAAACTCAAACCGCTACCTTCACAAGCTGTCTCACCAGTGATAGTTGAAACACACCGGAAACCACCCCCTGAAAGCGACTGGACGGTTAGGTTGGATCCTTGTTGGGCACATACTTCGGCGTAGAGTTGGGCCGCGCTAGTCCCATTAGTATTATTTGAGGTGGATGTTTCTGCGGGTGGATATTGACTGAGGTCACCAACATCGTTACCGCTAATTTCATCTGGTACACAAAATCCCCCACCTGTACCCCCTATCATAAGTCTTGAACCATCAGGACAACACGCAGCATCTCCACAAGATGTGTTATAACCACCACTCTCGTTAACATTTGTATCAGTGGTATTACCAACAATAACTACCGGTATTGGTTCCATTTCACCAGGAGGATGATTGGTAATAAACTCCTCCTCCGCTTCTACAGCTTCAGCTTCAGCCGCTTCTTCAGCTGCAGCAATTTCAGCCGCAATTTCTTCATCACTTGGTCCCCAACCACCAGAATTAATATCCCCCCGTGATCCATTATTTGCCTCAGCTTCAGCCTGAGTTGGGTTGGTAATTTCCTGTCGCTCATACCCAGTTACATCACCCGCTTCCGGAATCTTGGTACAAATACCATCTTCGTCACAGGTTTTATTGATTTCTCTCGCCTGCACTTGTATTTCAGCTAATTGCTCAGCCAGCTCTTCGTCGGTTGGGCCGGTGTCAGGTGGGATTTCAATCTCGGTTGGTTCAAGGGTTAGGTCTACTTTAGTAATGTCAGGGTTGATTACTGTTAAGATTACCACTGCTCCTAGTACCACCAACAAACCAATCAGCGCACCATTAATATCTTTTTTTGCATTAGCCTTTGAGGTGACCACATCACTCAACATCCACTTCACCCCAGCAATCACAATCTTAATCACTGCCAATAAGGCGGCAATGGTGATGGAAAGAATGTAGAGGGTTTGGATAAAATTATCAAAATTACCTCCCTCATCTACTCCTGGTAATCCCACTAAGGGCACATAATCAGCCCCGAAAACCACAGCTGGGGTAAGTAAGATGGTGCTGACTAGTAGTGTTAAAATCATATCTTTATTTTACCAAAGCCCTTAACGACTAATTTGGTATAACCACAAGGCTTGATCGTTCTTGTTTTGGAAGTAAATATCACCTGAGTTTTGGCCGGTGACGAGGTTTATAATATCTAATTCTCGACCCGATTCTTTTTTAGTATCAAGCAACAAACTGGCTGAAGACGAGGCGGTGTCAATACGCCAGAAATTATCGACGTAAGACACACCACCCTCATACCACAAATCTGGCATATCAGTCTTAAGGGCGGTGGTCGAGTCGGCACAAACAAAACTAGACTTAGTGTTTTCCAGAACACATTTTTCAGGTAATAGAGCCATCTCTAGTGGTTTGGTCTGATCTAAGGTTCGGTTGAAGATGGCTGATTGGTAACGACCAGTCAGTTGCCGGCTGATGATTACATAATCAGCGGTACCATAAGCAGTTAGACCATAACCAGCTACTGGCAATCTAGAGAATTTTCCGTTAGCTACTTGGTACAGGTAGCCCTCCAATTGCCCACTAGCCTTGGGGTAGATGTAGTGCACTCCCCCCACCTCATTACCCCAGGTAATAGCTGTTTCAGCAAATGGGATGGTTAGGATGGTCTTAGTGGTCTTAGTTTCTGGTTGGTATTGTTTAATGGTGGTGTAGCCACCATCTCCTTCTAAGTAAAGCAATTCATTATTTGTAGTGATGGTAAAATCTAAAACTGTTTCACTTAAGGTGGTCAACTTTAACTCCTCACTACTACTACTTAATTCACCCAGTAACAATTCAGCTTGGTGACCTTGACCAGCTTGAATCAAGACTAATTGTCCGGTAATTGAGATTACTCCCCGACTCGCATTTGGGATGGTGGTACCAGAGACTCTTTCTTCTTCTCCGGTTTCTAAGTCAATCGACATCATGTGTCCAGTACCTGGTTTTAGGTAATAGACTACTGGAGTGGAACTAGCGGTTGCGGCCACTTCTTGAAAACCAATCACTGGTTCGGTGGTTAATTGTTTTAAAACACTATCATCAGATACTTCCACCAACGCTTCCTCTTCGGAAAAGGTGGGCGAAGTATCGTCTACTACTTCTCGGTCAGTGTTAGCAAAATTTAAATCTGCAAAATTATCGTCACCACCCCCCGGTTGGTTGAAGAACAGTAGGTACACCCAGACTGCGATAAGTACCAAAGCCATGACTACACCGATGATGATAAGTAATGTGCGATTCATAATTAATAACTCAAATTAAGACTACCCTTAGCTCCTTGTAATAATTCTCGGATATCACGCACTTGAAAAGTCAGTCGGCTGCTGCCGGTCTGGTCGGTTCTCTGTAGGGTGATTTCGTAAGGGTTGCTACCTACGTCAGAATAATCTTGACCAGATACTCCCCATTCAGCAATACTCGGTGCGTTATAAACTCTAGAGTCTAGGTGGTAAGGTTCGGCTCGTACCGCTGTGCTGTTACCAATCAAAACTAAGTTGGTGGTTGGGATGGTTCTTAAGCCAAACAATGAACTGGCTTCGTAAAAACGCAGGTAAGGTGATACTGAGGGCACAATAATATTTTTCTCAGCTACAGTAATACCATCTGGAGTAGTGATGTCTAATGAAATGACCACATCTCGTCCGTACGGCACCTCAAAAGACACTTTGTTATTGTTGTAGATTGGTCCCCCACTCAGAACCACTCGACCAACGCGCCAAGTGTAAAGGAGGCCGTTGCGGTAGAGGTCACTGTCACTTAGAAGAGCAGTTAGGTTTACCAAACTACCTTTACTCGGCAAAGCTCGTCCTTGGTAGAAACTGGGGGTGTGGGTTTGTGGTTCAACAATAATATCTAGATAAGCCGGTCTAAGGTCCTGATTGGCAATAGTGCGGCCACTAGACCGGTCAATCACAGCTGAGATGGTTTGAGTTTTCCTCTCAGCTCCAGCATTGAAGGAGATATTTAGCGCGTTATTTGTGTCACTTATTTTTACCCCGTCTAGTAACCAGGTGATAGTAGTATTGATTGCGTAATCATTAAAGTTAGTCAGAGTGGCGGTGACTTCCTCGTTTGGTTCTGGGAATTCAGGGTCTAGTCTTATCTCTGGCGCTACTGCTCGACCAGCTAAATCATAAGGACTTAGCTGCGCAGCCGCCGGGCTAGCGGTGAAGACTAATATCAATAAAAATAGGGTGGTTATTAACCTCATTATTATAATCATAACAGATGGAAAGAGTTGAAAATGAGGCTGTAAAGAGTTTGTGGGCAAAAATGACCACACTAGAAACTGAGAAGGAGTGCGACTCCAGCCGAAGTGTAGCGTAGGAGAAGATCGTTCCTTGTCCATTTTTGACCATTTACAAGTAACCCATATCCTTGCATAGCTCTCCTGTTATGGTATAAAAAAAGTAGTGGTACACGCGGTATGTGCCAAAAGTTCTGACGTACATTCGTCAATACATTTCAAATATTGTAAGCGCTTTGCGCGAGGAGGCCGATATGGCTAGCAAAAAACTCGCGGCGATGTTGGCCGCACTCATCACAGCCTTCATGCTGGCGTTGGAAAGTACCCCAGCAATCAGCTACGATTTTGGCTTCAAAATACAGGTGGAGAAAGTAGATATGGATTCACTTGAATACGCCTGTACAAACTGTAGAAATGTTCACTACAACGCTCGCTTTTTAAGGGCAGAGAGCCCAGAGCTTATTTCTGAGTTTGTCCGACATTGCGGCGGAACTGAAGAGAATTTCAGGCGCATGAACAACCTTGTTGGCCCAAAAGATAGAAGGGTCCAAGTCGGGATGACATATTTATGTCACATTTATCAAAGGCCTGACATAGCCAGCACTGGGAATTAGTGCTGAACTTCTGATTATTGGCGCCGAACAATGGAATGTTCGGTGTTTTTTATTTTGGCCTCACCCACACAGCCGCTGCCCAAACAGTAAACCATGGAAATAGGTTGAGTAGAGGGATGCTATAACCAACCATAGCTAATAGAAGAGTGCTGTATTTTAAACCAGAAGATTTTCCATCTAGTGGCTTTAATAGTACTAATTTATATAATAGCCACATTAAGAATAATTGAAATATCCCAAAAAAGCCAATAATAAAAATCCAGGTAATCATAAACATATTATCAGGTAGAAATATGGATATATCTATGTTGAACATACCCTCCACAACGTCGTTTATGTAACTACCTACAGTTACTGCTTTTTCAACAAAAAAACCGGCAACACTTTTTGTAGCGGTAACTAACATACCGTCCTTTGTCTGGGGCTGCAATAATTCATCCAATTGGTAAACAGCAGCGGTAAGCCCAAAAGCAACCAAGCTAAAAAGGGCCATTGGTATTTGGACTAGTGACCACAAATAAAGTCCGACAGAAAATATTTTAATATTAAGTGCGGTGACTCTTTTATAAGCGCGGTATAGCAAATAAGCTTTTAATGTTTTTACAAGAGCACCTCTTTTTTTAGCCTCTCTTTCCATTGCCTCATCATCAGCATCAAGTGCATCCAAAGCCTCATCGAGGGCAGAATCAATATCACCCTGTTTTAAATCCTCAAGAGTTTTGTACAGTTGGTGAACATTATTGCTGAATGTGTGGTTGTCGATTTTTTTCTCAGAATGATGTATGACACCACTTTTCTTTTTCTGATTTATCCCTTGTGGTTGGAGGCCTTTTTCTGCGTAGCTTTGTCTAAACTTTGCATCCGTCGTCGGCCGACCTTGTCTCCCTTCCACATTTACATTCCTAGTATGATTGTCATACCTTGGGTCATTAGCAGCAAACCGTCGCTTAGTTTCCACTTGGCTAGTGGTCTTGGGGTTGTTACTGGCCCCACCACGGTTTTTTTCAACTGATACATTTCGCACCCCCACCTGTTTGTAGTTGGGTTGTAAACTAGCGTTTTGGTTAAACTGCTCGTTGAGCGGCTGTGGTGCGGGCATATAGAAAAGTATACCCCGCCCTAACTTTTGAAAAAAGTTAGGGCGGGGTATACCCCAGGTTTTTTTATATCAGAATAGATTGGTGGTGTAGCCGAGGTGCTACGCCTGAGTCTCACTATCCTTCTCTTGCTGCTCTAAGTTCTGCCCGCGCCGCTTTGATTTGTAGCAGTTGTGATGGATCAGAGGTGATGATCTGATCTTCGGTGTAAGAAGCGATAACTTTAATAGCAACGTGCTTGAGGCCAGCAAAGAATATCCCCTCCCCTACATTGGATTCTAGCAATAATAATTTTTCTTCGTCAGTTAAATTGAAGGTTTGTTGGATGTTATCAATGGCGGTCGGTGATTGTTTCATCAAAAATTGAATCGAAGAGTTGGTAATCATCGGTACTCCATAAGGAGAACGAAGAAAATCATCTACATCTTGGGTGATAGTCGCAATACCGAGATAGTACTTACGACCGCGCTTGGCTAAGCTGAAGAGAAAAGAGGCTGTATCTTCTGATTTCATCATCCACCAAGCCTCATCAATTACCATCAGACGCTTAGCTAGACGTCGACGAATTGAGCCCCAAATGAAGTTGGTAATAATGTACATGGCAATCGTCTTCAGTTCATCCTCCATATCTCGCAGAGAGAACACCATAAACTTTTGGTTGATGTCGACGTTGGTTGGTTGGTTCATGAAGCCAGACCAAGTTCCTGAAGTGTACTTTTGAAGCCTAGAAATAAGCGAGGTGCTGCCTTCCATGCCAGCTAATACCATCTCGAAGTCGGTCAAAAGCGGTGGCTCCATGTCAGCAAAGTTCACATCACCGGTGATGTCTTTAAGAGCGTAGGTTTCTTGAATCGCCAAATCAACCAAAGTCTCTTCTTCGGGTGACAGCCCACCCAACATTAATCGGAACAAGCCAACTAGTTCAATAATATGAGTACGCAACACATCGCGCGGGTCCTCATCCTCGGCTGGTGGTGGCAGGTCAAACGGATTGACGTGGTGGTCAGACGAGAGGGAAATATTAAAGAAGCGACCACCAGTAGCTTCTGCTAAGTATTCATATTCCCGCTCGGGGTCAATTACGATTACTTCAGTACCAAACATCAGAGAACGGAGAATCTCTAATTTAAGAGTATAAGATTTACCGGCTCCTGAAGTGGCAAAAGTCACCGAGTTGTAGTTGGTGAGACTGTAGCGGTCAAATAAGACTAATGATGAGTTGTGTCGGTTGATGCCATAGAGAATCCCTTGGTCAGAAGTCAAATCGAATGAGGTAAAAGGAAAAAAGCTAGATAAAGGAGCTGAGTTAAACTTGCTATGGACCAAAAGTTCATCGTGTGAGAGAGGGGCGATGCTCTTAAAGCCCTGTTCTTGTTGGAATAGAGCTGGTTTAAGCGCAATCATGCGAGAATCCAAAATACCTCGGATATCATTTTCCGCTTGATTGACCACTGCTTCATCCTGACCATACACCGCCAAATAAAAACCAACATTAAAGAGCTTTTCTTCGGCTTGTTGAAGCTTGTCGCGCAGCTCTTCTAGGTTGCGGTAGGCAGCTTCTAGTTCTGGGTCACGCACTTCCCCTCTTTCTTCTTTAAGACTAATCTGACTTTGTACCTCAGCCACTTTCTTTTGAAATTTCTTTAAGGTGTCAGCGGTGTCGATGGGATGAATAAATATTGAGATGTCTAATTCTTTGGTGAGGTTTAAGACTGGTTCCATCCAACCATCATTTAAAAAGCGGGGATAGGACACGGCGTAGTAGACACGGGTGGTGACTCCGCTAATATTAATATTCTTAGGGGTGACACTAACTGCTGATGGCGCAATCACATCAGTTAAAGTCATTAAATTATCCTTAACGCTGTCAATGCGCTGATTGGCATTATTTGGTTTGGCAAAATCAAAAATTCCCATAGCTATACTTTATCAATTATTGGGGCGGACCCAGTGCTGTCCCCTGGGTTGTAGATGTGGTAGTAGAATTCGACCAAATCATCGGTATCAAGAGTGATGGTTCGGACTCCCACCCGGGCCAAACCATCTGTCACTACCCCTACTCTTTGCTCTAGTTGAATCCGGTGTTCCTCAAACCTCATATCGTCTGGCAGGGCGGCAGTTTTTTGACCAGGAGTGAAGAGATTGGTGATGCCTTTGGAAATATTTATTTTGGTTGGACTATAAGGTACCACCACAAAGAAACTCTTGCTCATTACGTCGACCTTATCAGTAAAGCCGCGAATAAACTCAATATATTCACGAAGCTGAGTTTGCATCAGGTCGTTGTCTTGTTTGTTCTCTAGGCCGTGTAGAACCTCCAAGTAAGGGGCGATATTTAAACGACGAGATTGAACGTAGATTTGTAGGGTGAAATCTAAGGTGTTGAGAAAGGTTTGGAATTGGGCTAAGACAGCTCGTTGTTCATCCAGTGACTTAAGAGCAAAGTTAATCGAGGACGCCAACAGCACCATCAACATCTGGCCGTCTTTTTGGATGACAACATTTTCTTTTATATCTCTAACGGAGACAAAATCTTGGGTGGCGGCTTTGGCTTGAGGCATATTATTCAGATTTTTGAATAGCTTGTAATTCTAACTTTCTAGCTAAGGAGGTTAGGTCAGTTTGTTTGTGTTTTACGACGGGTTGGACGGGGGTGGTAGGAATGGTGTCTGATCTTTCTCCCCCTTTGTACACCACATCAGCTCCCCTTCTCCATAAGTATAACCTTTGGCTAGTCAGATAATTAAAAATTGCTTCAATAAAGTATGAAAACGGGCGATTGTTGATGGGGTAAAAAGATAGCGCGCCGGCTAGCAAAGCTGCTGGCAGTCCGGTCAAGACAAAGATTATAAACGGAAAATAGATTAGACTGATTACTGCCCAACCAACTCCACCACCGAGGTACAAAAACTGCCGCCAGGTAAAAGGACCAAAAATTTTGTCTTCGATTTCAATAAACTGAGGAACTTCAAATCGCATGTAACAACATTATACATGTCTAAGCAAAAGAAAAAGGGAGCCAACGCTCCCTATCCCCATTTTTATTACGACCAGTTTCTTCTACCTTGTTGAGAGTTTAAATAATTCTGTGCATCAGGAGTGCCCGATCTCATAACCTCAGTTTTCAACTGCTGTCGTTCCGAAACAGACATAGTTTTCTTGTTAAAGATTTCTTCTAACACACTGCCATCAATTTGTGAAATTGCGTATGGATTAGGGTTGTTATTTGCGTCAAAGAAAGCTCTAAATGGTAATTTTGCAATTTCTGACGGTTTCTTTTTATTGTCAAATACACCAGGGGTATTCGTAGAGTTGTTGTTAAATATTTGTTGTTGGTTGGCACCCCAAGCATCACTGGCAAGTTTGTTTCTTCGTAAGGTGTTATAGTCTCCCGTCTGGTTATCTGTAAATATCTTACTCTTTTTAAGGTCGTCCATCTGTGAATCAGTAAAGAGATGTGCGTTGCTTCTAACAAAAGCGTCTCCCATTGTCTCAATTTGCTTAATTGACATCTTTTGGAGATTTTCAGTAATAAGCACCCCGTTTTGTCTAATGGTTGAATTGATTGCTTTTTGCCTCTGAGCCAACATATCAGCTTTTTGGGTCGGATCAAAATCATCGCTTTCCATCAAGTTGTCATACTTACTTGCGTTGATTTGCCCCACAATGTACTCAAAGGTTTGTTTGTCGTTCCTTTGCATAGCTGCTAACTCTTTTGGTGACATCTTGTTTGCCTCTTCTACCCCCTTAGCAATAATTGCAGCATGGTTTGGTGCGCCTGGATTTGCGGAGGCAGCCTGAGCCGCTTTAATATCTTGGTAAGATTGATACTTCCTATTAAGTGCATCTTTCTTGCTTTTCACTTGGTCAGCGGTATCTTGTAGTCCAAATTTATTACTCTTGAGTTTTGTGGCTGCGCCACCCACAGTGTCTGACACTAAAACGTTTCTACCTATCTTACCTCGCCAACCGGAATCCTTTTGCCATTGGTCAAGCTTACGGTTAGTGAAGTTTCCAACACGATTAGAACCACCCCTGGCTACAACAGAAAGGGGGGCCGCTCCTCTCTTGTGTGCCCCAATAACTACTCGACGGGTACGGTTGGTAACTGCTTGACCAATTCTCATAGAGCCAGAAGCGGCTTGATCACTCATTCTTTGAGAAATTGTTATGGCTGCCATAAGTACAATACAACCTATTACAAACGGCATTAAGCTGGTCGCCAAATCATACTCCACTTTATTATTCAATGCACCAGCTAGATTTGGTTCAGAAACGGTTCTGGTGTAGGAATAAAGAATCTTACTTCCTATATATAAGAAAAATATATACAAAGGAGCCATAAAGGCGCGACTTAAAAAGCCACTCCAATACATAGAAGTATAGCGCTGTAGCTGAGGGAAGACCCAACCGATAAACATTAGTGGCGATAGAGTCATGTACAATAGTAAGGCAACAAAACGTATAATTAGCAACAGTCCACCAGCCGCAAATACAAAAGTGGCAATGATAAAGAAAATCATAGCAGCAAATATCTGCAACCACGATCCGTCATCCATAACACCTATATTTTCTTTTAGCCCCCCATCACCATAAAAAGAAGTTAGACCCAAACTGTTCATGTATGTGTCAGACACCAAAACATCTCCCGGTTCTGAAAATGGTGAATTCTCATCATCGGCCGCAGTTAGGAATCCGGTTTGAGCAATTTGTGTAGCGGCAATATTGCTTAAATCAACAATAAATTTTGTAAAATATAAACTAAAATTGACTAATAGTGCTGCTATAATCAAGTTGATTAACCACCTTTTAGTATTAGAGTCATCGGCGTTAAGAATCATTTTAAAACCGATATAGACCAAACCAAAGATAAAAGTGATATTAAATAAATCTCTCACATTCAACCATACGGTGTTGATGGCCAATCCAATACCTTTATTTTGAAACAAGTCTCCGAAACCAATTACAAAGTCATTGATGCCTGTGTTTAGTATGATGCCGCCAATGGCAAGAAAGGCGCCAAAGAAGCCGACAACAATCCCCCAAATAAAACCTTTAACACCACTGGCCCAAACTAAGTTTGGTACTATTAGCAACCCTAAAACCAACGCTGATAGCAGCAGATTGTTTCTGGTTAAATTGTTGCTAAAGAATGCTCTCATAAAATAATTTTCTACATACCTAACACCCCTCTGGCTCCGGTGAAGACACGGTTGGCAGCTTGGTCTATAAGGGCCCCAACTAGTTCGTTGATTTCATCAGCGGCCACCAAGGATTCTCGGTCTGAGTCGAGACCTTCAGATAAGGCGTCCTCGATTAGTTTACCAGGAGTGACAATATTACAAATGGTTTGAGTGTAACCACCAGCTCCTTCGGCCTCCTTACACTCTTTGGCCGAGAAGAAACCATTACCCATGTCTGCTTCCCACAACACTTGGTTGCGAGCGTTGGCAATACGTACTCCCGCCTCACTCTCAGCCTCTAGGTAGCTGCCGTAGGCGGTGTATTGCCCTGGGTTAGAGGTGATATCCATCCAGTCATCCCAGCCACCCTTAGAAAAGCTACCTTGGGTACCTTCAGTAAAGCCAGCTAGATTATCGATGACGCCGGTTAGGGTACAGGATGGTGGTTTGTCACGAGAGGCGCTGTAGTCACTAGCAATGGCCGCCAGAATATCTAGTTTGAATGGTGAACATATAAAAGACCCAAGATCGCCTAGCTCCCCGTCAATAAATTCACCGATAGCTCGGTCGGACGTCTCCAACATAAAATCACCCAAGTTTTCGATAAACATCGGTCGCCCCTGAAAACCACTTTGAATCCACATAGTTAACTCGCGAATCATGTTGCTAATGATGGCTTTAGCCATATACCAAGCCAAACCATCACCAATGCTCTCCTTCCAGTCTTGGTATATATCCAATGCCCATCGTGCAAGATTGGCAAAGGTATTTTCTGCGCTCACTTTTATGTGCGCCGCATCAATTACTGCCCACTGTGCTTCCGCTTCAGGTACTTTGTTGTGCTCGTGTGGTACATAAGAGACTACAAAGGTAAGCATTACCACCATGGTGGCTACTAAACTTTTTCGTAGTAAATTAAAAAATCTATCCATAGGCTATTGGTTATTAAGGGGGAATTCCTGAGTAAAGGCGGCAAATAATAAAGCGGGATCTTCAGCGGTAAACAAACTGGCGTAAGGTAACAGGGCATCGTAAAGATTGTGTACGGCCATTACCAGACCCAAAGCATCATCGTCGTAACGCTTGATGTGGACTAGACCGAGTAGTGGGTCATCAATACTGGCAATCATAGCGTCAAGGTCCTCATAAAGTGCTTGGTAGGTATTGATAAGGTCCAAGTGTGCTTTGGCTAGTTCTTTGGGTACTGGAATCAGCAAGGTTTCATCACGAAAACCTTGGTAGGCACCTCGGATCGCCTCTAGTTCGGAGATACGTTCAGACTGCCCTCTTCTAGTGATGTCGTAAAGAATTTGCATTTCGCTATCTAAGCCGTTTACATCGTTTCTGATCACTGTGGCGGCGACGGTGTTGGCGTAATTAACAACATCTTCTTCGCTCCATTCTTCCATGATAGAGATATCGGTAGTGTCATAGAGTTTTATCTCAGCCACTCTATCCAGAGCGGCAACATTTCTGGCGATAATATCATCATCACTAGGGGTGATGGGACTAGCGTGCATACGGGCGGTGATAATATCCTCCATGAAGTTGATGGTGGTTTGGCCAGTAACAGTAGTTGGTGGGGTGTAGGAAGCGTGAGGGGCACTTTTTATTACCACCGCTTCATTGTCTACAAAAGCATCGCGCCAATCCTCAACGCCATTTTGGTCAGTGTCGGTGATGGCAAGTTGAATTCTCTCTGGTGCTGGTTCAACAACTTGAGTAGCGGTCGCGGTTTTTACAGGTTCGTGAGGTTGACCAAAATTACTGGTTACATAAGCACCAGCAACGAGCGCAAACCCGATAATAGTTGCACCAAGAATCTTAGGGCTGACGTAGTTCCCCATACAAATATAAGTATAGCAGCCGCCCGCGTAAGCGGGCGGCTGGCTGTTCACAACAGCTGTTTACTTAGTTGTGAATAAGTTGTGGATTATGGTGTTTATAGCTTAGAGGCCAAATCCAACCAATTTTTTAGCGTCAAATCCTCAGCGCGGGCTTTTTGTTCAATATTTAACTCAGAAAATAGGTGTTCCAAGTCTAAGCGGTTAAATTCCCTACTTAAATTACCCACTAGTTGCTTTCTTTTCTGACCAAAACCCAAGTGAAGTAGGTGGAAAAAGTGGTTTGGAGTGACCAGCTTAAAATTATCTTGACTGATATTGTTGACTGCTATTATGGCTGAATCAACCTTGGGTGGAGGGCTAAAATGACCTTTTTTTACAGTAGTGATGTAGTGGGGGGTACCAAACACTTTAACTGACATTGATAATAGGGATTCTTTTTGGTCGCGAGCGATGCGCTCCCCTACCTCTTTTTGGACTAAAAACACTAAAGTGTTGGGTTGGCAGTCTGTATCTAGTAGGCTGCGGAAGAGCAAGCCAGATAAATAGTATGGGATATTGGCTACTACTTTATATTGTAGTGGAGTTAGGTTGAATTCGCTTGGATAGATTTCTCTTGCGTCATGGTGGTGGAGAGAAAGTTGTTGTTGGGCGATTTCGTTTTGGAAGGTCTCTTCCAAAGTCGAAATCGCCCGGGCATCTGCCTCTATCGCTACCACCTTGGCTCCTCTGGCTAGCAGTTCTTTTGTTAGGGCGCCGGTGCCTGGGCCGATTTCCAAGACGGTTTCCCCAGCTTGCAGGTTGGCCGCCTCGCACATTTTTTTGGGAATATAGTCAGAATTCAAAAAGTTCTGCCCAAGAGATTTTTTTTGTTCAAATTTTTCTGACATATTTAATGATATTAAGCTATGTCAAGTTAAGTTTTTTTGCAAATGGTATACTCCTGATAGTGAAAAGACCCAAATTAATATTCTTAAATGGCTTTGCCGGCTCTGGTAAGTCTACCTTAGCTAAGAAATATATCGACGAACATAAATTTGCTCTTGGTTTTGAGGGGGATAACTTTATTGTCATGTTTGGTCAGTGGCGAAGTGATTGGTATGGGGCGGCAGAGCTAAAATTGATTCATTCTAAAAATATAGTAAGAAAGCATTTAGAATTGGGTTACGATGTGGTTTTGCCATTTCTTCTCCAAAAGTCACAACACGCAGAAGAGTATAGACAAATGGCTGAAGAAACGGGTGCAGATTTTTTTGAGTTTTACCTTGATTTGCCACGCGAAGAAGCAATTGGGCGTTTGTTGGTAAGAGGATCGTGGGGTGAGCCAGGGTCACCTCCTTTTACTGATGATGACAGACCAGAAATCGAAGACTTGTTTGACCAAATGGATAAGGCGACTAACGAAAGAAAAGATTGTATCCGTATTGTTCCCCAATTAAACGAAATAGAGCAAACGTATCAAAAACTAATATCTCACTTGGATGACTAATCCAAATAAACAGTAGTTTCGTAACCGGAGCCACCACCAAAACCATCGGGCTCATCCATCTCAACGTGTTCGGTGCTAATGTCATTCAAAAAAGATGAAGGGACATTGATTCTTTGGCTACCAAAAATTGTTCGCATATGGGCGTAAGTCAAATATAACTTTTGTTTGGCTCTAGTCAGAGCAACGTAGAACAGTCGACGTTCTTCTTCTTGGTCAATTCGGCCGTCGTCTAGTCTTTCGTGTGGAAACAGTCCCTCTTCTAGTCCTGTTATGAAAACAGTTTCAAATTCTAATCCCTTGGCAGCGTGTACAGTCATCAATCTAACCGCGTTGTGTTCTTCTTTGTTTTTCATTTCATCTTGATCACTCTGGAGAGCGGCTGTTTCTAGGAGTTGTTCAACTGCCTCGCTTGGTTCAAGGTCGTTGAAGCGACTAGCTAGGGTAACTAATTCACGTAAGTTCTCAATACGCTCAAGTGCTTCTTCAGTCCCCTCTTCTTTTAAGTTGTCCTCTAAACCACTGCGCTTCATTATAAATTTTATGGTATCAGACAGTGGTTTTTTGCTCGCACAGTCAGCAATGTCAGTCATGATGTCATCAAAAACTTTTACTTTTGCTGCCGCTCCAGCGTTGAGTTCACCGCGCTTCCCTTCCACCACTTTTAGCATGGTTACTTTACCAATACCTCTAGTAGGATTGTTTATCACTCTTACCAGGTCAGCATTACTGCCTGGGTTTAGGGCTAGACGGAGATAAGACAATACGTCTTTCACCTCCTTTCGTTCATAGAACTTTGTGCCTAGAAGTTGGTAAGGCACGCCAAAGTTTAAAAATGATTCTTCTAGTGAACGTGATTGGAAGTTAGTACGATAGAGGACGGCGATGGCTGCCGGATCTACCCCCTCTTCAATCAATGTCTGTGCTTTCAGAGCTACGTACTCTGCTTCATCAGCACCGGTCATACCGGCGTAGAGAGTAATTTTTTCACCCACTTGATTATTGGTGAAAACAGTTTTGTCGACTCGATTTTGGTTTTTCTTAATAACGTCATTACTGGCTGCAATGATGGTTCCAGTGGAGCGATAGTTTTCTTCCAGCAGAATAGTAGTAGTACGGGGGAAGTGTTTTTCAAATTGGAGCACATTCTTGATGTCGGCACCTCGCCAGCTGTAGATATTTTGGTCAATGTCACCTACTACACAAACATTTTGAGTCTCACCGGCCAATAATTCCATAATAGTAAATTGCACTCGATTGGTGTCTTGGAACTCGTCAACGTGTAGATATTGATAACGCTTTTGTAACGTTTCTCTAACTGACGGATTGCTTTTGAGCAACTTAAGGGTCTTTGCCAGTAGGTCATCAAAGTCTAAAGCCTGTTCAGCGCGTAAAGTTTCATCGTATTTTTCCCAGACTTCCGCCGTCACTTGTTCGGGATAAGAGTTGGCAGCATCTTTGTACTCAAGCACAGTCATAGCGTCACCTTTAGCGCGGGAAATCATAGAAAGGATTTTACGGGGCTCAAATTCTTTTGGGTTGTAACCAGCGTCTTCAATGGCTTTTTTTACTGCCTTTTGACTATCACTTCTATCATAGATAACAAAGTGTCGACGGAGTCCCATAGCATCATGGAATTCTCGGAGTAGCCTGACACCAAGAGCGTGAAAGGTGGTTACTACCGGCAAGCTGTCGATCACCGCTCGATCAGATGGCCAGTACTCACGAGTTAATTTCTCAGCTCGTTCACGCATTTCCTTAGCAGCTTTGTTGGTAAAAGTAACCGCCAGAATATTATGAGGAGCAACCCCTTGGTGAATCAGGTGAACAATCCGGTGTGTGATTACCCGAGTCTTACCCGAACCGGCTCCTGCCAGCACCATTAACGGTCCGTCAGTGTGTAAGACTGCTTGCTTTTGGGGTTCGTTAAGACCATCTAAGTAAGGAGGATTAGTCATGTGCAGGATACTATAGCACACCAATCTGACAGCATATTAATGACCTCGATTCTGGTAGAAAAAGATAAGGTTAAAAAATTATGACATCAACAAATATCATGTCAATACAACATTTGGTGTTGTTAATTAAGGATAATTTTATAAAAATTTCAGCGACTGCAAAAAGTGTATTTCGTCAATTGCCAGTCAAACTGCATCTAGTAGAATAATTCTCGTACCTAAATTGTTGGTGCGAACGGGAGCCGTTAGTGCTCTTTTTCATTTCAAAGACTGGAAGTAAAGATTGAACGGCAGTGAGACTAAACAACAGCTTATTAAACCCATTTCAGAAGTCGCTGAGGATAATCCTGATATACGGAACAACCATCAGTCTACATATATGAACGTTAAGTTAGCTACTCCAGCCCGAGTAGCGGCTGAGGTCTTATTTTTAATATTAGTAATTGCTGTACCCTTTTCAGTCAATGCCGGTTTTTTCTCTATTTTATTTGGTTCTCCGGCTGAAGCAGAGGTAAAGATTGAAGAGGGTCCATCGAGCGAAGCGATTGATGTACCCCTGCTAACTACTCTACAAAACCCTAACCCGATGGGAGCCCGGGGAGGAGCAGAAATTTTAGTAGATGACAATGTGTTGGTTTCAACTGGACCGGTTGGTGAAGATGAAATCGCTAAGGCACAAAGTAGTCTGGGTGAAATTAGAGTTTATACTGTTCGAGAGGGTGACTCTTTATCACAGGTGGCGGAAATGTTTGGTGTAACTACCAATACCATTATGTGGGCTAACGATATTACTCGAGCCACCGCTATCCAGCCAGGAGATACATTAGTTATTCTACCAATTGCTGGGGTAAGGCACGTGGTTAAAAAGGGTGACACTATTGGTTCAATAGCGAAGAAGTACGAGGGAGACGTAGATGAAATTCTTTCTTATAACGAATTAGCCTCAGCGGACGATTTAGTGGTTGGAGATACTCTCATTATTCCTGGTGGTGCAATGCATAGTGCTCCAGTGGTAAGGGCGTCAGCACCAGTTAAGGTGTCTGGAGGTAGTGCTCTTGGCTTCTCACATCCTGCTCCAGGTTCAATCAAGACCCAAGGCATTCACGGCTATAATGCCGTTGACTTAGCCGGTGGATACGGATCATCAATTAGAGCGGCTGCATCTGGTGAAGTAATTATTTCTAAGAGTTCAGGTTGGAATGGTGGTTACGGACAATACATAGTAATCCGTCATCCAAATGGTACTCAGACTCTATACGCTCACCTTTCTAGCAACGCGGTTGGTGTAGGTGCTTATGTAGCTCAAGGACAAGTCATCGGTGGTATGGGAAGCACAGGTCGTTCGACCGGAACACACCTCCACTTCGAGGTTCGAGGCGCACGGAATCCATTTTAATTTAAATACTTCGTTGCTACGTAAAAATCTGCACTCGATGGACACTTGTCCCACTTGTGCAGATTTTTTCTAAGCGCCTTGTCTTTAAGGTTAAAATGAACTCCTCTAACGCAATCCGTTTTAATGGCTGAGAGTCAGTAATAATAAGTAAAACCACCCACTGGACACCTGATCCTTGGGGTTTTTAAAAGCTTATCTTCCCCCACTAAATACAAATAGTAAAAAGTTTATACCGGCACCCGGTATTGTAGAGCCTCGAGCACGTGATTAGCTTGTATCTCAGTTGAATTATCGAGATCTGCAATTGTGCGTGCAACCTTTACTAAACGATGGTAGCTGCGAGGAGAGAGATTGAGCTTGGCGCTAGACTGCTTAAGAAGGCCCTTAACATCATCATCCAACCCAATCAAGTTTTCTATGTCTCGGGCAGACATGCCCGAGTTTATTTTTGCCGGACTGTTTTTTAATCTTTCAGTTTGCTTATCTCTGGCTGAAAGAATTTGGTTTCTAGCTGCATCCGTCTCTCCTTCGGTGCGGTTTAGTTTGGTCAGAGTGTCATAAGGTACGTGTGGCACCTCAAGCCATAAATCTATGCGGTCTAAAATTGGCCCAGACACTTTATTTTTATAGGTTTCGTTCATGGCTCTGAGTAAATCTGTTGTACCATCTTCACTGCCACGATAAGGATTGAGGGCTGCTACAAGAATAAAGTCAGCGGGAAATTCCGCGCTACCCTGAATACGCGAAATAGTGACTACCCGGTCTTCGAGCGGTTGTCTAAGAGCATCTAAAGAGCGTCTATCAAATTCAGGAAACTCGTCCATAAACAAGACGCCGCGGTGAGCCAGGGTTATCTCTCCTGGTTTAGGATTGGTACCGCCACCTACTAGGGCAGTATGAGAAGAGGTGTGGTGTGGACTACGAAAAGGAGGTCTGGTTGAGATGTTGTAATCAGTGTTGGCGATTGAGTGGATGGCGGTTACTTCCAGAGCCTCCTCACGTGACAGTGGTGGTAATAATGAACGTAAAGCTCGAGCTAACATCGTCTTACCAGTCCCTGGTGGTCCAACAAACATCACGTTGTGACCACCGGCCGCGGCAATGATTAAGCCTCGTTTCGCACTCTCCTGACCCTTTATATCTTCTAGATTAATGGTGCTTTCGTGCCAACTCTGGCTAATCTCCGTTATTGGCTGGGGCTTGAGTTTTGCTGTGTCAGTCTGGGGTGAAACATGAGCAATCACCTCTGACAAACTGCTAGCTGGGTAGATAGTGATATCTTCAATTAAAGCCGCCTCAGACGCGTTTTCGATTGGTACTATCACCTCCTTAAAACCCAAGTTCTTGGCTACACGTGTAGCACTGAGGGTGCCACGAACTGGTCGCAGTGTACCATCTAAACCCAACTCGCCTAAATAAATTCTTTTTTCGTTATCAATTTCTATTTCTTCGGCAGCTAACAAATAAGTAATGGCGATTGGTAAATCAAATAAAGGACCCTCTTTCTTTAAATCAGCGGGTGATAGGGACACTATTACTTTTTGGTTTTTACTTTTAGGTGATTTAAAGCCAGTATGTTTGATGGCACTGCCGACACGATCTTTGGCCTCATCAATGGCTTTGCCAGCTAAGCCAACAATTGAAAAAGCGTGTAGACCATTGGAGATATCAACCTCAATATTGACTAAGTTACCGCCTAAAATGTTTGGTTGAATCGTGTGTATTTGTGTAATGGCCATGACTAGATTGGCAATTCATTTTCTCTGTCAATGTTTGCTAGGTTGGTTCGAGCGGCGGGGTTGGCTTTGAGTCGGTTAGCTTCGATTGGATTTCCACTAACTTCACAAAGGCCATAAGTACCGTTGGAAAATTTACTGAGGGCACGGACTAAGTTGTAGTATCTCGTTTCTAGTTGCGCTAAAACAGCCCGTCTTTCTCCCCACTCTTCAGCCGAGTCAGCCTCAGTGTTTTTATCTGCACTGGCAACGTCCTCGATTGGTGGTCGAGCCACCCAATCGTTGGTGGTGGGATTTAAAACAGCAATTTTTTTAAGGTCCGCAGTTAGTTCTGCCAGCTCCTTTTCTAGCTCAGTCTTTAATTCTTCGTGTGACATAGATATTAGTATAGCTTACTACCAACTTAATTTAATGTTAATGGACCACTATAAAACTCACCAATGAAAATAGGTTAGGAAGATAATTAATCAACAAAAGTAGTGTTTAGAATTTGACCGAAGGCTGCTTCATTTGGAGCAATGACGGCTCGATTGTTATCAAGGATAGCGTAGAGTAAAACCAACTCATCTCCACTATAGAGAGCTCTAGTATCAACACCCATAATAACCTTATCGGTGAAGAGCATTTCTTCAGAGGTGGACAATTGGTAAATAGTGGATAAATTGTCAGCTAGGTAAGGTTCCCAAGCTAGCAGACCACCCTGAATAGCGGTCTCGTCTGTATAGCTCATGAGTAGAGCAGGCTGACTGTGTCCAGTCGCAATAAAGTGCACTTTGGTTAACGATTGTCTAAAGGTGGCTCGAGTTTCAAACTCAAGTAAGTTAAATAAGAGTGCCGGACTTAATTCGTTGCCGCTCTTATCAAGCACGGTAATCTCAGCCAGGGTGTTAGTGGTAGAGATTAGTTCACACAGTGATTCTTCAATGGCTGGTTCTTCGGGATTATTAAGAGTGACAGATTTTCTTTCTACGTCAGGCAACATGTGGATCGCTGTCGGAGTGTCTTGGCTAACTGGTAAGTTAGGCGTATCAAAATAGTTAATGATTATTCTAGCAATGAAAATTAACATCACTAGTCCAATAATGATAGACAAAACAATTACAGTTAGTGTGTTAGTGTCTACAGTATCAATTAGAGGGTGTCGATTAGTAGAACCTTTTGGTTTAGGTGACGTTTTAGTCTCTGGTGTATTGACTGTCGGGGCGATTTCTTTAATTGGCTCTGGTTCTGGTGGGGTCTCCGGTTCTGATGTTGAAACTGGTTCTGGAATTGTTGGTGGAATTGGTTGGAGGGGCTCTTCATTTGGTGTTGATATAGTCAGATTATCAGGTTCTTTCTCTGACTCGTCTGTTACATTTGACCAGCGCAGTTCATCCAGATCAGAAGCGTCTTCCTCAGTTTCTTTAGGGTCGCTGGTAGTCGGTATCTCATAAGTCTCACTGGTTGGTATTTGTCCAAAAGGTTTTCTAAACTCAACTTTAACATTTTTTATTACCTTTTCTTCTGGGTGACCTTCAGGCAATAAATCATACCCAGGTTCAGTGAAAGGAGACCAGTCAATATCTGGTTCATCTTCTGATTCAGGTGATGGGCTGCTGGCTAGTTTTTCTTGTGCTCGCCGTTGTCTGATGCGTTCTCTTAAAGTGTCACTGTCAGCAGTAAAAACCGAACCGGTTTTTGAAGTCGCCTCTTGAATAATCCCCTTTCTGGTAGTGGTATCAGTAACAGTATATTTTGGAGCGGTTTTCTTTTTTCGGGCTTTCTCTTTTAGCCAACCCTTAAAAGCGGCAACAATTGATGGAAATAAACGAAATCGTTTACGTTTGGTGTCAGTAATTATAGTAGTGCCGCCTGTACCATGACTCTTTTTGGTGCTAATTGATTTGTGAGTTTTCTTTTCTCCTTTAGTACTCTCAATAGTTTCAATTTGCTTGTTGAGTTCATGAAAAGACGGAATTTTAGTAGGTTGCTTTGGTTTTTGATGAATTTCCGGGAGTGATTTAGGGGCAGACATAACTGGCACCGGCTCAAACGACTTCTCTTTTTTTGCTGTTGAACTAATAGGATCAGTAGTTTTCTCTGCTTCAGTAAATTGTTTAGGGGTTTCTGCTTTAGGAATTGGTGCAGCCGCCTTTTTAACTGCAGTTGTATCAGTTGATTTTGTTATACCCTGTTGTTGTTTTTGCAGCTCCAAGTCACCAGCGTAGGTGCGGATTTTAGTTCTGACTTTAGGCTTAGAAATGTCAGGCATGATATATCTAGTATCTCATGCTTTTGCTAGTTTGTGAGCCGTCTTGAAGTGGACTGCTAAGTTTACTTATTGGCAGGCTTTAAGCCCTTATTCTCAGCAAAGTCAGGGTCGGCTTTTTTGATTGATAGACCAATTTTACCTTCAGCTACCTTAATTACCTCCACCGGCACCACTTCACCTTCAGCAAGGACGCCGTTCATGGATTCAATTCTAAATGGTGCAATTTCAGAAATATGAATGAGACCCTCATTTATGTCATCCAGTTTTGCAAAGGCGCCAAAATCAGCTAGGCGAGTGATGGTAGCATTAGTTTTTTCACCCACCTCGTAGATTCTGGTGAGAGCAGATATTTTATCAGCAGCTAATTGGGCGGTACCGTTTTGGCCGGTAATAAAGATACTGCCGTCTTCTTCAATACTAATCTCTTCTACTCCAGTGACTTCTTTAATGCCATTTATGGTCTTACCACCACTACCAATTACTAGTCCAATTTGCTCTGGCAAAATATTCAAGGTAATAATTTCTGGAGCACGCGGCGAGATGTGTGCTCGTGGTTCAGCAATTTCAGCTGTGATAGTCTCTAATATATGTAATCTTGCCAATCGGGCTTTCTCCAAAGCTTCAACCAAAATATGCATTGGTACGCCGTCAACCTTTACGTCCATTTGAATAGCGGTCACTCCTTCAGTCGTACCTGCTACTTTAAAGTCCATGTCTCCAAATTCATCTTCTGGTCCTTGGATATCAGTCAGTAGAGCATATCGATCGCCCACAATCATGACACCAGACGCGATGCCGGCCACCGGTCTCTTAATCGGTACGCCACCATCCATTAATGCTAAAGTGGAACCACAGACTGAACCCATTGAACTAGAGCCGTTACTGGAGAGAGTCTCTGACACTAGACGGATGGTATAAGGAAATTCATCTCGGGAAGGAATCACTGGTACTAAAGCTTTTTCTGCTAAAGCACCATGTCCAATCATACGACGATTGAAACCACCAATGCGACCAGTTTCTCCCACTGAAAATGGTGGGAAGTTGTAGTGGTGCATGAAGTGTTTTTTGGTATCTTGCTCTTCAATGGTGTCGATAATTTGAGCGGCTTCAGGTCCACCCAGAGTGAGTGCGGAAAAAATGTGAGTGCCGCCACGGTAGAAAATTCCTGAACCGTGTAAGACTGGAGATACTCCACCGGCCTTAGCAAATAATTCTCTCACCTCATCCATCTTCCGACCATCAGCTCGCTGGTTGTCTTCGATAGCTCCTCGGTGAAGTTCAGCGTCTATCATATCCTCAAAGAAGTCAGCTGCCATTTTGTCTTCAATTTCTGCTTCCTCTAATGCGGTTAAAAACTCCGCCTTGATTTCATATATATGAGACTTCCCAGCTCGGTTACTGAAAATGGTTTCTTTCAGTTTTTGCTTGAACTGAGTATCAAAAATTTCTTGAGCAGTTGGTGAGACGGTTGCATCAGGTTCAGTTTGCTTTTCTTTACCAACAGCGGCAATAATTTCTTTTTGCCAGGCTTCTAATTTTTGATGGACGGCGATTGATGTTTCTAGAATAGCGGCGATGTCAGATTCACTTACTTCATCAGCCGCTGTTTCAATCATGTTTATAGTATTGTCTTTACCACACGCTAAAACTTCAAAGTCTAATAAATTTTCTGCTCGTTGTTTATAGGTTGGGTTAATTACCACCTCACTTGATTCGGTGGTTCGGCCAATCCGCACCGCTCCAACTGGACCTCGCCACGGAATATCAGATACCGCTAAAGCTAGCGAAGCACCAATTACCCCCAGTACATCCGGATCGTCTTCGCCCATGGCTAGGACGGTAATCACTACCTGCACATCACGCCTGAGGTGCTGGTTAAAAAGTGGTCTGATGGTACGATCTACGATTCGAGCTGAGAGTACAGCCTCGTCACTCGGACGCCCCTCTCGTCGCTGAAAACGATTACCAAGGATAGCTCCGGCAGCGTAGAATTTTTCTTCAAATTCTACTGATAGTGGAAAGTAATTCATACCACTGTTCTCTCGCTCACCCATTACAGCTGTCACCAAGATGGTTGTTTCACCACATCGCAATAAAACCGAACCGTTGGCCTGTGATGTTAAGTCATTAAATTCAGCCGTTAAAGTTTTGCCGGCTAGCTCCAAAGAGAAAGATTGTGTTTTCATTTCAATTATATTTTTAAGAGTGAACAATTGAAGTTGAGAAAGAGAAAGTATTTTCTACCCCTATATGATTGGCAAAATCCGAAAAAATTTTATCTACACATAATAATGTGTATTAAAAAATTTACCGAATTTTGACAACCGACAGGTAAGAATTAATTAACACTCCTTCTTGTCCAAATAGTTGGCAACTGTTGTTTTGCACTCGCTTTACTTGTAACGTGTTTGACAATACCAAACAACTAAAAAAAATTCTAGCGCTACAATTAAAAATGGCCGACACTGATGTGTCGGCCATTAGCTTAATCAAGTAATCCATCAGTGTCTGAACCAACTACTTTGGTAGCTGCTGTCGACTCTGATTTTTTGTGGCTGTTTTTTCTAGATTTATTGCTAGTGCGCTTCTTGCTTGGTCGGTAACCAATCAAGAACTTTTTTGGATCTTCATCTAGGTCAATGAAATCATCTATCGCTGAACGTAGTCCAGAAGATGAAGATCGACCAAAAGTTATCGCCTCAACTTGGCAGCCAAGATTTTGTATGTACTCTACGGCTGGAATAAAATCGCCATCACCAGTTGCAAAAACAATCGCATCAACTTTATGAGCAATCTTGATGGCATCAACTGCCATACCAACATCCCAGTCGGCCTTTTTGGCGCCACCGTAAAAAACTTGCAAGTCTTTAGTTTTGATTTCGATACCAACCTTTTCTAAGGCTTCGAAAAAAGCTGACTCTTCTCCACTCTCAGTATTTACTACGTATGAAACAGCTCTCACTAATTTCCTCCCCTGCACGGCCGCTTCAACCACAGCTCCAAAGTTTACTTTTGATTTGTATAAATTTTTTGCACTATGATACAGATTTTGTGTATCAATGATTACCGCGACTCTTTGGTCGGGGTGTCGGATTACTCCCATAATTGTTTTTTATATTTAAATTTTGTGACTGGAGCCGCAGTAGCGACCTCTTTCAGACACGAATCAAGTTCTCTGCTCAGACGTTTAGGAGACGTCTTCCGCAAGGTCTTCAAGAGGTCGCTACTGCGGCTCTGGAACAATGCGTGAAACAGATAGTTTATAAATTACAAACCTAACAAAATAGTTGATAAGGTTTGTGGGGCCATTCGCCAGAATGTTTTTGTAGGGAAACATCTGCAGGCGAAGCCAAAGCCGTTGAGTCTCAAAAAACATTCTGATGAATGGCTAAGTCTCTTGGCTTGTTTACACTATACCGCGAAACTAGGAACCTAACCACAAGCTCAACACAAACACAAAATAAAATATTTGTTTCACGGCGTCGTGGTCAAAAATTTGGCTGCAAGTTGTCTATTTTTCATCACCATATATTTATATGGTTATTCAAACTATCCATCTTTCGCTCAAATTTTTGACCACTTTAGCTCGTTATGAGCTTGTGGTCAGGTTCCAAAATCGCTCCATATGCTGGAGCGAATTATTTGAGTGTGAAACGATTAACGCTTCAGACCAAGTTTTTTGATGAGCGCATCGTACGCTTTCTCATCTTTCTTTTGCAAGTACTTTAAGTGCTTGCGTCGGTCTGCCACCATCTGTAGTAGACCGCGTCGTGAGTGAAAATCTTTCTTGTGCTTTCGTAAGTGCTTAGAAAGTTCCTCAATCTGACGAGTCAAGAGAGATACCTGCGCTTCTGGAGAACCAGTATCTTTGTCATGGCGCTGAGTATTCTTGATGGCATTTTCTTTTATTCGCTTTGATAGCATAGTAATTTCTGTTACGTAACTAGCAGTGTAGATGTCCGCGCATAGGTTGTGAAACATCGGCGGCACCGCTTGGTACGGAATAATAACCTGCGAAGGTTCCGGCAATCATAGCACAAAAAAATAAAAAATCAAGTTGTAGCGTAACTATGATAACGGCATTTAGATGTTCCTTCTGAAGACCTTGCGGAAGACGTCTCCTGAACGTCTGAGCAGAGAACTTGATTCGTGTCTGAAGAAGTAACATCTAAGTGTCGTATCAAACTTCCGTTACATTATGTCGCAAAACATTTTGCTCAGTTGCTATAATGTTTCTACATGAACTTAGTGGAACTTAAAACACAATTTTTAGAGTACCTAGAAATCGAAAGGGGTAGGAGTGTAAAGACGGTAGAAAACTATGATCGCTACCTCGAGCGTTATTTTGAGTTTGCCAAAGCTGTGAAACCTAAAGATATTACAGAAAAAAACGTGCGTGAATTTAGACTCTTTCTCAATCGACAGCCAGGTACAAAAGTTGGTAGTCGGATGGAGCCTATGAAGCGTCGCACGCAAAATTATTATTTGATTGCCCTTCGAGCATTTTTAAAGTATTTACGTAAATTAGAAATTGAAGCAATTTCACCAGAGTTAATTGAGTTGGCGAAAGTACCTGATCGGTCACTTGATTTGATTTCTTCCAAAGAACTAAAGCGACTGATGACGGCACCCAACACAAAGCAACTGGAAGGAAAAAGAGACAAAGCAATTTTGGAACTCCTCTTCTCTACTGGACTGCGTATCTCAGAACTCTGCTCTCTGTCGATTGATGATGTAGATTTAACGCGCGATGAATTTTCCGTCCGTGGTAAAGGAGACAAAATTCGCGTGGTGTTTATTTCTGACGGAGCCCGCAGTGCGCTTCAAGATTATTTAAAAAATCGCAAAGACATGGACGACGCACTTTTCGTTCGTTACGGAAGAAAGATGAATGACGGCGGTGACTTACGTCTTTCTCCTCGCGCCGTGCAGAGGCTGATAAAAAAATACGCTGCGCAGGCTGGCATTACGCGCAAAGTAACTCCCCACGTCATCCGTCACAGCTTCGCAACAGACTTGCTACAAAATGGTGCTGACATCAGAAGTGTACAAGCACTACTCGGTCATGCCAGTATCAACACCACTCAGGTGTATACGCATGTCACCGATAAACATCTGCGCGAAGTGCACAAAAAGTTTCATAGTAAATAGGTGTTGAGGAAAGATGTACGTGCCCACTACACTTCCCTAGTTACTTTTTGCATTACTAAAAACCTCGCGGTTAACCGCGAGGTTTGTGTATCACTTGGTGTAGAGATGTGGGGCTGTAATATTTTTACTGTAGCTAAGAGGTCATAATTAATCTGGGTAGGCGTTAGAATTTTATAGGAAATGAAAATGGCCGGCACCTTTAGGTGCCGGCCAATTTTTAACTCAAGTTTTATTTTCCGTATAAGTCTAAGATGTCGGTTGTACCAGCCAGGTTTTGTTCCCACTCAGTACTGGTGCGACTGCCCAGCTCCACAGTAATAGCCGGAATATTTATAGAGGCTAACCAACCTTCCGCATCACCGGTTACAGGGTAGGCGTCAAAACTAGGTACTGCTCCATAGTTACCAGCTTCAGCGTAAGCGTTCATGACGGTAAGTGTTTCAGGGAGTACCCCATCCTCACACTCAGAAGCATAAACATTGTCAGCTTTGCTGTGCCAGAAGACCACTGCTTCCGGCGATGTTTTAATCACGTAATCACGCAACGCGGCTGCTTCTGGTTCTGAAAAAGCTGCTGTGCCAGCACTAACAGTTTGGCCGCGCCAAGAACTTTCCGGAGCCCACTTACAATCGAAGTTCCGGTTCAAGTCTACTCCATTAGCATTGAACCTACCTTCACCAGTGGTGTGCATGTCATACGAAAGAATGTGTGATGCTTTAAACTCACCTTCCAGTCTAGTGGCGGCAAATAATCCATCAGGATTTAGGTTAGGAATTATATGTACAGTTAAGTTGCTAGGAATTGAGTTTAAGTTATCTTCCAAATAGTCCATCATTTCGTAGGCCAGTAAGCTACTGTTCCACTCATAGCCACCATGAATACCGCCCACAAAAAGTAAAGTACTTTCCCCGGTGCCATAGGTGTAAGCTTCAATATCTCTACCTTCTACCGACTGACCAATTATGCTTTTGGTAGTAGTGGGTGTGACTGGTGCTATCGGAGTTGGAATAGTGTCGACTGGGGCCGGCACCTCCGGTGCCGGCCTAGTTAGCCACAGTACTAAGCCACCAATCAAGATTAAACCAGCCAGACCGGCAAAAATTTTTATGGTGTTTGTCATTATTCTTCGTATGATTCTAGTACAGCCATAATGCCGGCTTTATTTTTTGTCCATTCGGTATTCTCATGATTAGACAACAAGACACTAATGGCTGGAATACTCTGTTTTGCCAACCAATTCACCATGTCGCCAGTGATAGCATAGGCATCAAACTCTGCTTCGGCTGGATATCCGGCAGCTGTTGCATAATTAGCTGCTAGCTGGATTGAAGCTTTGCTTGGTGTTGTATCACAAGCTGATGGGTATACTTTACCTTCAGCACTGAAGAGTACAATTGCGGCCTGCGGGTCATTTGTCTCGACATAATCACGCAACGCGGCTGCTTCTGGTTCAGAAAAGGCAGCGCTTCCACCGCTAACTTCACGGTCGCGCCACACGGCAGTGGCTGACCAATCGCAGTCAAAGTTCCGGTTCAAGTCAACCTCGTTAGCATTAAATCGACCAGCCGCTCCGGTTTTTGTTAGACCGTCCGGGTTTAAGGTTGGAATAATAGTCAAGGTTACTCCTGCTGGTATATCTACTTCATTGTCATTAAAGAATTCAATCGCTTCTTTAGCCAAAGCAGTAGTGTTTGGTGAGTAGCCACCATGCGTTCCACCAATTAGTAACACCTCTCTCTCACCGTCACCAAAGTGGTAAGCGATTATATCTGTACCATTAACAGATTCTCCAATTACAGTTTCGCTACCTCTTTCAGTAACAACTGGTAAAGGTTCAGCACCATCACCGATTCCGTCATCTGATTCAGTTGGTGTGATAGGCACTTCTTCAGTAGTCGGTTCTACCGTTACCACGGTATCTCCTTGGTTCATTGCCAAGTAAGCAATCGCCCCAATAATAACGAGTAATAAAACTCCAATTACAATATTTTTTGTATTCATACATATATATTGTATGTCAGACTAATAGTCTTGACCAATATCGTTTAAAATAAGGTTGTTTTCATATAAAAGTGCTGCGGCCTGTGGGTCGCAGCACTTTTATGTCTGTGGTTCTAAATCACTACGAGTAAAGTCTGTTACATCAAGGTGGACCTCCTGACCTTTCTTAATGTCACCAGCGATGATTTTTTGGGCTACTTTTTCTTCAATTAAATCTTGCAACGCCCTTTTCATTGGCCGTGCTCCGAATTCAGGAGTGTAGTAGGCTTGCACCATTCGGCTCAGTAGTTGACTGTCTACTCTTACTTGGTAGCCTTTTTGTTTAATACGTTCATAAAGGTCGTCTAACATCAGATCAGCCACCTCAGTTTGTTGTTCGGCGGTGAGTGGTTCGAATATGATTGTGTTGTCAAAACGATTTATTAGTTCAGGACGGAAGGTACCGGCTTGAATAATGTGAGAGATAATCTCTCCAGTTAGATGGGTGAGAGATTTTCGCTGTGAGACAGTATTTAGAATTAACTGACTACCAGCGTTGGAGGTGGCTATGATAATTGTGTTCCGGGCATTGATTCTGGAACCTCTACCATCAGTGAATACCCCTTCGTCGAGTATTTGCAAGAAGACGTCATGTACCTGCTGATTAGCTTTCTCAAACTCATCCAATAGTAATACGCAATAAGGGTGCTCGCGCAACATGTTAGACAGTACCCCAGGTTGGTCATTGCTACCGATTAATTTTTCTAGCGAATCACTACCACTGAATTCAGACATGTCGAGTCGTTGCATCTTGTCTTCCCCGCCAAAGAAAATATTGGCTAAAGCTTTAGCCGTTTCAGTTTTTCCTACACCAGTTGGTCCAAGAAATAAGAATGAACCAATAGGTTTATCAGCGGCTTGGATATCTATGCGAGCTCGTCTCATAGTTTTGGCAATGGCTCTAACTGCTTCAGCTTGGCCAATTATTCGCTGGTGCAAATTATCCTCTAAGTTTAGTAATAAATCTTTTTCTGCTTCCTTGATTGGTCCAGCTGGCACCCCAGTTTTTTCGCTCACGTATGCAAATACAAAATCTTCATCGATTAAAGCTTGATTAACTTGCTTAGCTTTGGTAGCCACGTCAACCAAAAGCTCAATGGCTTTATCTGGCATTACTCCCTCTACTAAGTAACGATCAGCAGCAGCAGTAATGGATCGTACAGCTGGGTAGGTGAACAGGGTATTATTCCTAGCCTCATTTTGTAGAGCAATCCCCTGCAGCAGTCTAGTGGTTGCAATTAGATCCGGACTATCTATTTGGATTTCAGCAAAACGACGGGTAAAGGTGCCCAGGGTTGCTAAATGATTGTGGTAAGCAGTCGGAGTGTCAGTGATAATAAATTGAATTAAAGGTGAAGCTAGGTATTCATCAAGCAATTCAGGAATAAATACGCCTAGCGAATTTGCTTCTTTTATAAAAGTGCTGATGTTTTCAATTGCAATAATCGTATTACCAGCTTCAGCCGCCTCACTCAACATTTCCAGCAGGGCCACCTCAAGCTGCTGTTTTTGACTATGGACCGCTAACAGTCGATTGGTATCCAATACTATTACTTGTTTACCAGCGATGGCATTTAAAGATTGACCAAGAATCATCCGCTTAG
Source organism: Candidatus Kaiserbacteria bacterium (assembly GCA_020428815.1). Lineage (GTDB taxonomy): Bacteria > Patescibacteriota > Minisyncoccia > Phycocordibacterales > UBA918 > OLB19. The sequence continues at coordinate 1,348 of JAGQMC010000048.1, read as the reverse complement.
CAACTTCGATGACCAAATCTGTTTTACCGACACCAGCTTCTCCAACTAGGAGTACATTGGCTGACTGCTCACGCGCTAGTGAAGCTTCGATTTCTCCGACCTTTTCGGCGGCAAAAACACTATCGGTTGTTAAAGTGGAAAATATTGCACTGGTTCTTATGTCTCGCGCAAATTTATTAAGAGTGTAAGTAGTACCATAAGTCCATTCACGACCAACGGCGGTGGTGCGAGATAAATTGTCCTTGCTCCACCACCGGACCCGCCGCTTTTCTTGGTGATAGGTACCGATTACCCAACGTAGGGTGGCAATGAAGGTGTCCTCAGTTACACCTTTTTCTTTAAGTAACCGATTGAAACTAATATCGTGCGCCAGTAAATACTTACCTAGTCCAATTAAACTAAAGACTTCCCCTTCTGGTAGCGCAATAGAACTGGCTACTATCTTTCTACGTTCACTTGCTAAGAATTCATCTAGGGTTTCTAGGGGTAAGCCAGCTCTTAATAGTGAGACTGAGCCAAGTTGAGACTGACAAAAAGCCAAGGTGACATCTTCTAAGTTTTTATTAACCGCTGCTGCCACATCGTAAGTAGCAACCTCAATATCTTCCTCGTCTAGTCCAATGATTGAATTTAAGCCACGGAAATAAAAACTATTGTGGTAAGCAAAAATCGCTACTTGCTCCAACCATAAAGCGGCGGCAATTGCTGAAGTTCCTAATAATTTGCTGAAATACAGGCTGTCTAACCAGAGTGAAGATGACACTGCCCCCAACCCACTTGAAATCATAATAATGAAACAAGTTGTACGTATTCTTGATAACCAGCGACGGTTGAGTTTGGAGTCGAGTGAGAGGACTGGTTGGTATAGTCTGGTACTATCTAGTAAATTTCTCATAGCTATTTAATTAGTAACACTAAACCAAGAACTAATAGAACAATAATACTGAGCGGTAGGGTCAGCCAGATAACAAAAAATCCAGCTCCGCCGACAATCACCAAAGTTAAGGCTATTAGACCAATCAAAATGACTAGAGTACGGATGATAAATCCAACTAGGCGGGAGAGTAGACCAATGATTACGTAACCAGCTAAATCCTCAAAGCTCCAGCGGTCACCGCGATCCTCAGTTATGCGTTTCCATGGAGCAAACCAAGAACGGGCTAGTTGTGGGATGGAAAAGAAATGAATTGTAAACCACAGAAAATTAAACCAGACATGAAAAATCTCTCCCCAAGCACGTGAGTAGTGCCACAAAAGATAGTTTTGCATGACAGAAAGAAAGAGCATTGTGTATTCATTATATCAAGAGAGATTTTCGAGGGTACTGATATTTATGTATAAGTAAAGG
>JAGQMC010000047.1 GCA_020428815.1 Candidatus Kaiserbacteria bacterium | reverse complement strand
GCAGAATAAAGGAAAAGGTCAATAGGCATAGTAGTATTTTTAAGCCGATAGCCAGAAATTTGATTTACACACTAGACGTTCACAACAAAACTTGTATTTAGTCTTAGGTGAGATATACCCCGACCCTAACACTTAGGTTGTTGTTGCTAGCTTTTGTCTTTGGTAAGTAAATCTAGCCAATCTTTTACTATTGTTTTAATTTCAGAAATCCGCCAACAACCCCTAGTGACCTAAATGTAAGGGTGGGGTATACTGCCGGAATGCAAAAAACCTTTGAAGGAGCCATTATGATTCGCGGTAAAGGTACTGGTTTCGTGGCTCACCCAGACGAAAAAATGGAAGAAGATATCGTAGTTGAACGTGAAGCTCTTGGTTTCGCGCTCGATGGGGATATCGTCGAAGTTGAACTAAAAAATAAAATTCCCGGGAAGAGACTAGAGGGTAAAGTTATTAGAGTAGTAAAACCGGCTCACCGAGAACTAATCGGTACCGTAAAAGAAAAGGATATTGATGGTAAGACACTGAAATACTTAAGCCCAGACAACCATCGTATCCATATCAGACCAATTCTAAATGAGGCTACCGCCAATGACTTAGAGATGAAAGTGGTCGTAGAGATAACTAAGTGGTCACAACCGCTATTAGACCCCTTAGCAAAAATTACCGAAGTAATTGGTCATTCTGGAGACCACGAAACCGAAATGCAGGCCATTATTAGGTCTGGCGGCTTTTCTAAAGACTTCCCTGAATCAGTACAACAAGCCGCTCACGAGCTATACGAGAAAAAAGAGAGGATATTTGCCGAGGCTATCGCCGACCCAAAGCGTCGTGATATGCGAGATGTTACCACTATGACCATCGACCCGAAGGACGCTAAGGACTTCGACGATGCCTTATCGATAAAAAAATTAGAAAATGGTAATTACGAAGTGGGCATTCACATTGCTGATGTATCACATTATGTAGAATCAGGTAGTCCGCTAGACGAGGAAGCCATTGAGCGTGGTACTTCAGTCTACTTAGTAGACCGAGTGATTCCGATGTTACCTGAAGTACTTTCTAATGACTTATGTTCATTACGACCAAACGAAGACCGCTTAGCTTTTTCGGCGGTGTTTGAATTAACCACTGACGCTCATATCGAAAGCTCATGGTTCGGACAAACCATCATTCATTCAGACAAACGTTACAGTTATGAAGAGGCCCAAAAAACCCTAGACGAAGGTGCTGGTGATTTTCTCGAAGAATTAACCGCCATGATGGGGTTGTCTAGAGTATTACGACGCAAACGTTACGCCAATGGCGCCATTGCTTTTGAACAACCGGAAGTGAAATTTGAATTAGACGAACGAGGAGCACCAATTCGAGCTTATAAAAAGCATCGGACTGAGACCATGATGATGATTGAAGATTTTATGTTGTTAGCCAACCGTGAAGTTTCCACCTTTATCAACAACAAAGCTAAAAGTGAAAACCGTGAGTTAGCTTTTGTCTACCGCGTTCACGATGTACCTAATCCAGACAAAATTGAAGAATTAGCCATGTTTGTGCACGCCCTAGGCTATGAGTTTGAGACCAAGAAAGGTATCGTGCATGCCAAATCCATCAACCAGCTAATGAAGGAAGTGGAAGGTAAGCCAGAAGAAAACCTTATCAAAACTGCCAGCATCCGCTCCATGGCCAAAGCCATCTACTCCACCAAGAACATTGGCCACTTTGGTCTGGCGTTTAAGTATTACTCTCATTTCACTTCCCCAATTCGCCGCTACCCCGACTTGATGGCTCACCGCCTCTTACGTAATCATCTAGATGGCACCAAAGTTGGTCCAAAAGAAACAGCTAGATACGAAAGAATCTCTATTCAATCATCTGAGCGAGAAATGGAAGCTGTTTCAGCTGAACGTGATTCCATTAAGTTCAAACAAGTGGAATACATGATGAATAAAGTTGGTGAAGAGTTTACTGGCGTCATTACCGGTACGGCTGATTGGGGTATTTATGTCCAAGACGAAGAATCATTGGCTGAAGGTATGGTGCGTTTGGCAAGCATTAAAGGTGATTATTTTGAACACGAGGCCAAAAAATATCGAGTGCGCGGACAGAAGACCGGCAAGATCTATCGTTTGGGTGACGAAGTGAAAGTGAAGCTGGTGCGCGCCGACAAAGAAGAGCGTCAGCTAGATTTTGAACTGATTGAATAGCAAAAACCGGGAGTTGCCTCCCGGTTTTTTAGTTTATCTCTGACTTCTTATCTTCATGTAAATCAATCATCTCATCAGCATACGCATAGACCTTTCCAGTATATGACCCTGACTGTTGACCGTACCCCGTTATATTAGCTTGCCCAAAATTCGAAACAGCCACAAAAGCATCTTTTCCAGTTGGTATATCAGTGACTGGAGTACTCTTAGCAAATTCCTCAATTACTTTTATCATGCGGTTGATTCCTGTGTGGTAAGCGTTGATTAAAGCTGGAACTATAAAGTCTACTTGGAAGGCATCTTCACTAGCAAAGTTTTTTCTAATCTTATCTAAAGAATCGGTTTCTATACGCTCATTTAACTGGCGATAATAATCTGACAAAATCCTTCCTGCTACTTCAGTCTGAGCTACAAGTGATGTTTCTTTACCTGGTATGCCACCAAAATGTTTCCAAGTCTCTGGAGTAATTTGCCAAACTCCTTTTGCTTGCGCACTGCTCACTCTTGCCGCATCAAAAAAAGTCTCCTTGGCGCATAAACCAGCCATTAAATTTCTAACCTCGCTCTCAACCAATTCTGACATACCCTCAAGTTTTATTTTTTCTTTTACATATTCAGCGCGATTAAATTCCTCAGCTCCTCTAACTTGCTTACTCGAGTATCGATCTAAAAAACCCTTGTTGAAATTATTTATTTCAACATTAGAAACTTCTTCAGCAAACAGCTTCTTAGCAGACGCATCCAACCCATCAACAGATTGACTTAGAGAGTGTGTCTCATTAGTAGACAACCCTTCTGTTGTAATATCACTGTATGTATCAGCTTTATTAACCGGCAGAGTACCCAAAGCAACAGCTAATGCGTACTTAAGTGCTCTGTTTTGCTTACGGCTATTATTAGTATTACCTAGTCTTTTTTTTTACCATCTATTGACTTACCTAACATCTGATCTAAGTAGGCCTTCAAGTCAGCACGTTGAGTTTCATTTAGGTCATTGGCTCCTGCCAAAAGTCTCTCTTCATCATAGGCAACATGTTCAGGTGTCAAAACGGTCTCCCCAGTCTCTTCGTCAACACGCTCAACTAACTTGCCAGTTTTTTCTCGCTTAAGACCACCACCTTCTTCTCTAAATGCCTGCTTAGGTATTCCCTCCATAATCTCCTATATAATAACAAAAAAGCGACCTCAAGAAGCCGCTTTGGTAGATTAACTGGGGAATTTTAATCCTAGAGTCCACTCCAGAACTTAGGGTCGTTTTTCCTCTTATTGGGAGGTTTGGGAGGCCCATGCTTTTCAGCAGGACGTGAATTTTTATCAGGGATAGTACCCCGACGACCTGCGTAGTAAACTTGGTTGCTAGTAGTCACAATTCCACCTCTCTATCATTATGTGCTGGTACCGAGATATATAACCACAGCAAATCCAGTAAGGTTACTTCGCTACCGCTGCTGCCTCATCAAACTGGACTGACAGAGTCTTCGATACTCCATCGCCACCCATGGTAATACCATAAAGGACTCCAGCGCGGCTCATGGTTTCACGATTATGGGTAATTAAAACTAGTTGAGATTTCTTCGCTAGTGCCTCAATCATGTCTCCATAACGTCTACTGTTAGCTTCATCAAGTGCAGCGTCGGTTTCATCAAGAATAATAAACGGAGGAGGATTTACCTGGCTCATTGCAAAGATGAGAGCAATGGAGGTTAGCGCTCGCTCCCCACCCGAAAGCATATTTAGACCTTTGACCCGTTTATTTGGTAAAGACACTTCAAGTTCTACTCCCTCATCAATTCTAGTTTGCTCGTCAACTTCTTCCTCACCATCTTCGGCCTTATTCTTAAGAGTTACACGTTTAATTGAAGCGGAACCACCACCAAACATCAGCGTGAAAAAAGTGTGGAACTCTTTAGCAATTTTATCGAGACCGACATCAAACTGCTCTTTGAGCTTGTCTTGCATGTCAACAATCAACTCTTTGAGATTGCCAACTGATTTTTCTAAATCAGCCAATTCATTAGCCAAAAATTCATCTCGTGCTTTGGCGCTTTCATATTCCTTAACCAAATCTTCAGTGGCACCCACTCCGAGTTCCTCCAACCGAATCTTTAGTTTTTCTAATTCCATTTGTCGTCCGCGTTGTTTAGTTCGCTCCTCGTTAACAATCTCCTCCTTAGCTAATGGCTGGCCATCCTCACCAGCAATCACGTAACTAAAATAATCAGAAGCTGAGCGCCCCAAAAGAGTCACTGCTTCTTGTAGTTGTTGTTTAAAGTCCCCTCGATCTCTTTCCAGCATCGACAACTCCCGATCAAAAGTTGAGATATTTGTCTCCAACTCCCTTCTCTCGTTCATGAGAGTAAACATAAGCCGCTCAGCTTCCCGCCCTTTATTAGACTCTGTCTCCTGCTCATCTTTCAAGCTACTGAGTTTAGTTTTTTTAGATTCCTCTAGTTCCTTAGCTTTTTCGACCGCTTTTTGTGCCTCAACCAAAACCTTTTCTAATTCCACCAATTCTTCTTTATCAGCGGCTGAGGTGTCGATTGTTTCGCCTTTTTCTTTATCCAAAAACTGTTTGAGTGTTTCCACTAATGAACTGAGAGTTTTATGCAATAAAGACTCTCCGCCTTCTGTCAGTGCTTTTTGTGCCTTATCGTCTAAATCCTCCACCAAACTTTCGAGTTCTGCTCGCGGCACTAGGGTTGGAACATCGCTAGTTTTTTTATCAGCTGTTTCAAGTCGCCTTTTCACAAATGCTATCTGACCCTCAACCGCACTCAATTCTCTTTCGGCTGTCTGTCTAGCTTTGGAAGCTTCAGCAAAAGCCTTTTCTGTCTCAATCAAATCTTCCGATACCTTTACTTCTTCTCCCTCTTTCAAAATCTCTTTTACTTCACTCAGTTTCTTTTGCAGTTCTTCAAGTTGCTTTACCGGTACGGCTTTTTCGTTGGTAAGTTTATCAAAATGATACGCCACATAGGTGTCTTCACGTTTAAGATATTCAGCGTATTTAACTTTTAGTTCTTTCTGCACCTCAAGTGAACGCTCAGCTTTTTCCACTTGTTTTTTTAAATACTTAAGATGAGGAGCAGCCTCACGACGCAGTGATTCTACTTCACCAATATTAGACAAGGTTTTTTCCAGCTTACGTTCAGTCTCTTGCTTCTTCAACTGATAAACCTTGAGACCGAGAGCGTCTTCGATCATTTCGCGACGCTCCTTGGCCCCAGCCGCTAACACTCTGTCAGCCTCCCCTTGAGAGATAATATGGTGACCCGTCGAACCAATATTAGCATTGGCTAATAGTTCATGGATGTCTTTTAGACGCACTGCAGAATCATTTAATTTATACTCGTTTTGTCCGTCGCGATGGACGATGCGCTCGATTTTGACTTCGTCAAAATCGAGCGCAAACGTCCGACTTTTATTATCAAAAATCACTTGTACACTAGCCCGATTACCACGAGCTACCTGCTCGGAACCGCCCCAAATTAAATCCTCGCCCTTCTTTCCCCGCATCGACTTAACCGATTGTTCCCCCAGCACAAAACGAAAGGACTCAGCCACGTTACTTTTACCAGAACCATTGGGGCCAACAATCGCAGTAATTGGAGCCGAAAAATGCAATTCACTTTTTTTAGCGAATGACTTAAAGCCATTAATTGAAAGTTCTTTAAGATACATAACTACCTACACTCACCGCCCGCACTATAGACAGCAAATGATTCATAAAAGTTTGCATTGTTAACATAGGCGCTCATGTTATTGCCATCACAAGAACTACAGCTACTGGGACATCGCGCCATCTTATCATCTGGTCGCACTCCTTCTGAGGCTGAGTCAGCACCACCAAAACAATTAGCTGCCGTCAGCTTATACCACTGACCTCCCGGATCTTCGACTTTATATATAATATCGCAACCATTATTACTACTGCTGTCATGGGTGGGTAATTCAGCGATATACTCAGGGGCTAAACTGTCTATGAAAGGAAAGACTATAGAACCATTAACACAGTCTTGACTTGTACTTTGATTAACTCCTCCAGAAGCTGCGCTACAATTAAAGTCTGGATTTCCAGCCTCAGGATATCGTCCATTCTGCGCTTTATATAACTCTAGTGCCAGCTGAGTTTCTTTGATTTCAGTTTGCAGAGTTCGATTGCGGGCATGTGTTCGAGCATCCCCAAAATTCACAAACAAAACTGAGGCCAAAATTGCCATCAAAGAAACTGCCACCAAAATCTCAACTAGGGTAAACCCCTGACACTGACTTTTAAGCTGTGGGCTCTGCCCACGTCTCCTGCTATCTCCAAGTACAGAAAACGCCTTGGTATTACTACCAAATTTACCCAACTTAACAAAAGACTGCTTGAAAGTGAGTGTGGGGGTAAGGTCATGAGTATTTAACTTCATTAAGTTAATAATAACACTAGGTTATCTTGGCTGTAGTGCTAAATTAACAGTGGGTACTTAAAAATAATTTTCCTCATTATCTATATCTTACAAACTATATCCTCAGTCAACCTTTCCATATTAGCTGAATATTGTTCGGTTCCAGGGGTAAAACTTGCACTTGGGGTAGCATACCCTCCCCATACAGCATAAGAAGATTGAAATTGCGCATTTGAAGCACCACATTCTAAATGTGTATTTTTTGTACTGTTGTAACGATTACCGTTAAAAAGCATGTCACACATTGCTATATTACACTTCCTTCCAGACACGGGAGGCTTACAAGCAAAAGGTGTTGACCCGGCATTAGACCGATCACAACTTTGGAATGCATGACCGACAGTTACAGTCTCATGTACAGTATTTTTTGCCATCACTTTATAGACAGTACCTTCGGTATTGACCGTATAAACATAACCGGAATCATCACCATTTAACTTAGGGTCTACTGGCAGAGAGCGAATATACTTAGGAGCCAGACCAATAATATATTCGTTGGTGCCATTATTACATTCATAATCAGTACCAATCTGGCCAGACCAACTTTCGCCAGTGACTGCGCAACGCTCAGGATAGCGACCATTATCGAACTTATACGCTTCTATGGCCGCTTGCAGATTGCGTAAATCGGCCTGCCGCTGTGCATCACGAGACTGAGCAGTTGAATCGCTTACATTAAAATAAACAATCCCCATTAATACCGAAATAATGACTACCACGACCATTATTTCTACCAAGGTGAAGCCTGAAGAAGATTTCTTATACATTAGTTATAATTGTAGCACGTCGAGAATCGATGTTTCGCTAATCCATTTGCCAACCCTTAGCCTTAATCGCTTGTTCAGCAGCTTGTTGTTCGGCTTCTTGTTTGGATCGTCCCTTACCTTCTGCCACTAAGTTATCCTTAAGAAAAACTCCCACCGTAAATACTCGGTCGTGATCAGGTCCATCTTGAGAGATAGTTTTGTAATTTGGAGTGATAGATTCATGCTCTTGAGCCAGCTCTTGGAACCGACTCTTAGCGTCTTGCCAAAGTCGTTTCTTAACAATTTCATCAGTCTTTTGAAAGAGTCGGTTAGCAATAAAAGCTTGCGCCGCCTCATAACCCTGATCTAGGTAGATAGCACCAATACAAGCTTCAAACACGTTAGCTAAAATGTATTGACGAGCTCGCCCTACATCTTTAGCCTCACCCTTACTCATTAGTAAATAATCATTCACTCCCATATCTTCAGACGCCCCCGCTAGGGAGACAGTATTTACCAAAGCTGCCCGCACTGCGGTGAGTTCACCTTCTGGCTTGTCGGGATACTTGGCAAACAAATAATCTGTGACCACCAACTCCAAAACCGCGTCACCCAAGAACTCCAAGCGTTCGTTGTGATCCCAGGTAGCTTCTCTATGTTCATTTAAATATGAACGATGAGTAATAGCAGTAAGTAAAAGAATAGTATCTTTAAACTCCACCCCCAAAATTTTTTGCAGTTTTTCTAAGTCAACGCCAGTGTTGTTGTCTGACATAAATAAATCTTATCTTATATAGTAAGACGCGCGTTACATTACAGCGGGCGTTTAGATGTAATCTAGAACGCAAACTCTAATCTAGGCACGTATGTGATTACTTTATCTGTAATTCCAAGAAAATACAATAGGACTCTTCTCTTACCAGATTAATTAAAAATAACGAGATTTTGGTAGCCAAGAAATAGAATGAGTTGCGAGGAAACTTTATCTTTCCGTGACAATGCTAGTAGTGAAATTCTCAGAAACAAAAAATCAAAAATATTCGAGGCGCACAAACAAAACTGCTTGAAACGTACTTCACGTACGTTGAAAGTAGTTTTATGTAGTGCAACAAAGAAGATTGAAGATTTTTTGCTTCTGAAATTATTTTTTCGCCACTAACATTGTCACTGCTTTGGTAACGATAGGTAAGATATCTTCGTAAAAATTCAGTTCTAAAATATCTGCTACTTTAAACCATTTAGCATCATCCAAGCCCCCCTTTTGTTCTAGCTTAAGTTCGGTGTAGGGTGAGTTAGCCAGGAAATAATGGACTTGTTTTCTCACTTTGCCTTTTTCTGGCTGTGACGCGACATATTCATTGTTACCAAGTTCACCCTCAATCACCACCTCAAGACCGATCTCTTCCCTTAAAGCGCGCACTGCACCAGCCTCAACTTCTTCCTCAGCTTGCACCTTACTCTTTGATAGAGTCCAGTGACCAAAAATATCATGCACTAATGCTAAGTACATCTGACCTTCATGCTCAGCGTAAACCACTGCTCCCGCTAATCGCTCAATCGGCATCTCCTCAAAAGGAACTTCGCGCCGGCGTCGCTTACCTTGTTCATCCTTACCAGGTTCACCAATCTCCTTATAAACCGCTCCTAGTACTCCGTTAATAAAACGACTACTGTTTTCCCCACCAAACTGTTTGGCTAATTCAATAGCTTCATTAATAGCCACTTTGGCCGGCACCTCACTACGATCAGCGAACAACAACTCGTATAAGCCGAGTCGCAAAATATTTCTATCCACTGGTGAGATTCGGTCAATTGGCCAATCTGGGGCAGCTTTTTCAATCACCTGATCTAATTCGGGTTGTTTAGCCATCACCCCCTCAAGGAGTTTTTCCATGAATGGCATATCGGTTTTATTCGGAGCAAACTCCGCCACATTTCTCTCTAACACTTCTACCACTGCTTTTTTTTCAAGCGCGTTTAAATCCCACTCAAAGAGTGATTGAAGAACGATACTGCGTGATAAATGTCGATTTGCCATACAAAAAACTAAACTTCTACTGACACCAGTTTAACACTGTTGTCAGATGTAAAATCCCGCCTAAGGCGGGATTTTGTGGATTAACTACTTATTCTCTTCTGTTTTCTTAGTCTCTTCCGCTACCTTAGCTGCTTCGGTTGCTGTTTCTTCAGCTGACTGGTCTAATTCACCAGCCTGAGCCTTTATAGCTTCCTTCTTAGCTTGCATACGGTCTGCTCGAGCCTTTTTCTTAGCCGTCATGTCAACCACCATTCGCCCCTTATAGAAACCACATTCTAAACACATGTGGTGTGGACGATGCTTTGCGCCACAGTTGCTACAAACAGCTAAAGTGGGCGCCTTAAGCGCATGATGTGAACGACGATTCGCGGTGTGTGCCCGCGTGTGACGCATTCGTATAACCATAGTGGCGAAACTATATCAGAATATAAATAAAACGCAATAGATTATTAAAATAAATGAGCCGGTTTAAAACCGACTCAAATCCAACATGCGTTAAGCCTGACTAACCAGTTGCTGAAAGCAGGCTTGTACACTTATGTCGACAGTAGAACTCACACTCTTGAGAAGAGCAGATATCTGTTCGAGCCTGAATTGGAATATCAGACCCGCTACAATATACCAACACAATATCGTTTTCAAAAGATGCGATTCCTTTGATATTTATACAACCATTACACAAGCTCAAGTTGTTTACCGAAGGTCTCTTTTCGGTTTGTAATTTTGCCACTTCTTTTCCCCTTATTTAGAGATTCATTGATGTTCTATTGCTCGGTCTAAGCCGAGATAAATATTCTACAATGTTTTTATATTCTTGCAATAGCTAACCCGATGAATTGGTGATTTGCCACATTTAGCAATCTGTGCCCTGTGCTTCTTAGTGCCGTAGCCCATATGCTCCTCAAATCCATATTGGGGGTAACGACGACTAATCCTCTTCATATATTTGTCACGGGTCACCTTAGCTACTATTGAGGCCAACCCAATCACTTTTTCTTTATCGTCACCTTTAATTATAGTTTCTTGTGTGAAACGTTGGTGAGCCTTCAAAGCACCATCAAGTTTTATATGACAAGTTTTCGGTTCAAGTTGAAGTCTTTTAATACACCTAGTCATCGCCACATTAATTGCAAAGACAATTCCCATACTATCAATTACCGACGAGCCGACCTGAGCGACGGAAAAATCCAGTAATCCACGATATCTTAATTCTTTTGCGCGATTAAACACCACGTCGCGCGCTCCAGCACTCAACTTCTTACTATCTCCCACCTCCGGGAGTAAGCTCCAATCAAAATCTTCCGGCACCTTCACCGCCCCCACTGCTACCGGACCGGCCAAAGGACCCCTCCCGGCCTCATCTACCCCGACCATCCATTTCTTATTCATTATTATGAATAATAGCAAATCTTTATCCAATTATATTTAGGACAGTATTAATACAACTAAAGAGAGCTATAAACAAGGTTATTTCGAACCTTATCATATATGATAAGATGAGGTGTAAGTATTGGCTGTAAACTAGGTCAGTTTTATGCATTAAATTTGTTTGGGTAGGTCAAGGTTAAGTTGACTTTAGTGTATTTTTATGATATTATAGAAAATAACGTTCATTCATTATTCGACACTACCTATGGAGGTGTGCCATGAAAAAGTTCTTTTTGTTAGTTTTATTTCTTGTACCCTTTTCAGCCCAAGCCGGACTAGAGAATGTTGCAGCAGAAATCGGAACGGACGTTCTAACTGGCATATTGGCTGGTACAAAAATTGAATGTCAGTTAGATAAAGCTGGTCATTGCAAAGGTGTGGCTGTACATACCGGGAAAGTAGCTCAAAACGGAGACCTCGACATCAGAGTAAAAAGTCGTAGGAAAACCCGTAGAATATTCGATATCGAAGCTGCGGGAGAAATTCCCTCTAAAACCTTCTGCATTCCTGCCTGCAAATAACTCCCGAGTCCATAGGGAAATCATACCGCCAAACACGCAAGTGTGAGGCGGCTTTTTTATTTGCTTGTACACCTTAAAATAAACGTTATTAACCATTGACGCAGTCATCTACTCGATTGTGTTTATCGAAATAATGCTTTAAAGATAATTTAGGGCGAGGTATACTAGTCCCACTTATG
>JAGQMC010000046.1 GCA_020428815.1 Candidatus Kaiserbacteria bacterium | reverse complement strand
TAATCTTTGCGCAGGATGTCTTGTCAGTCGGGTTACCGGCGGCGATAGTTGCCGCTCTAACTGGTAAAAAATTATTTGTGCGCGTGCCAGGTGATTACGCGTGGGAACAATCAGTCCAACGCTTTGGCGTAACTGATACGATAGATGATTTTCAAATTAAAAAATATAATTTTTCGGTTGAACTATTAAGGCGTCTGCAACGATTTGTGGTGCGACGGGCTACTATGGTGGTGACACCTAGTGATTATTTCAATCGATTGGTGACGGCTTGGGGAGTGCCAAGCGAACGAGTGAAGACAGTTTATAATGGAGTGGATTTAAATATAGTTGCTCATCCAGTCAATAAACCAAGTTCGCTAGTGATGGTAACTTCTGCTCGCTTGGTACCTTGGAAAGGTGTAAACACTGTTATTCGCTTAATAGCAAAACTACCATCGTGGCATTTAGTGGTATTGGGTGATGGTCCAGAACTATCAAAGTTAAAAACGTTAGCTGATGAATTGGAGGTAAGTAACCGAATTCATTTTCATGGTTCAGTTAACCGTGAAGAGGTCTTTAGTTGGTGCGTGGCTGCAGATGTTTTTGTTTTGAATACAAATTTTGAGAGCTTTTCCTACCAGATAGTTGAAGCTATGTATAGTGGCACACCTGTCATTACTACCAACGTCGGTAGTATTCCAGAATTGATTACCGACCGGCAGGAGGGTTGGTTGTTTAACTATAATGATATAGATGGTATGGAGAATGGGGTGCGGTCAGTCTTGGCTCATAAAGCTGATTGGTCATTGATTACCAAACAAGCCAAAGCTAAAGCACAGACATTTAGTGTGGAACGTACTATGAAAGAATTAATCGCTTTGATGCAGAAAAAATAATTATGCTAGCTCAACATGTCATCTTAGTTGGTTATGCTAAACAGGCTTTACGAGCAGATTCGCGTGAACGACAACGTATGAAGCTGTACGCCGAAGCAGTTTCGGAATTACATGTGGTAGTACTTACCAATCAGTCAGAAAACTTTGCCTCAATTCAACAAGATGGAAATTTACTTTTATATGCCACTAACTCAACAACAAACTTTAAAAAAATTTTTGATGGTGTCAGGTTGATTAGAAAAATAATCAATAGTACCAAGGAAAAGCAGTCATGGGTGGTCTCTAGTCAAGATCCATTTGAGACGGCTTTCATTGTACAGCTGGCAACTTTGGGAACTAGAGCTACCCAACAGGCACAGGTCCATGGTGATATTTTTAACCCAGTTATGATTACGTCTGTTTGGCAACGGTTACGGGTTATTTATGCAAAGTATATTTTACGGTTAATGCCTAGCATCAGAGTAGTATCAGAGCGTATTAAGAAATCACTGGTGAGTAGTGGAGTGAGTGAAGATAAGATTGTGGTTTTACCAATCATCACCGACTTAAAACAATTTTTGCTAGTCGGTGAAGATAGACGGTATGGAACCACAGCCTCAGACTTTTTATATGTAGGTAGATTAGCCCCAGAGAAAAATCTTGAACTATTAATTGAAGCTTTTGAGTTAGCTGCCAGTAAAAATGCTAATTTAAATTTGACCTTACTTGGAGACGGTAGTGAAAAAACCAAGATAGAAGAACTAGTTATAGCCAAAAGTATGGCTGAGAAAATTAAAATCATACCTTGGACTGACAATGTGGCTGAGGTAATGAAGAGGTGTGATGTCTTATGTCTTACTTCTAATCACGAAGGGTGGGGAATGGTGCTGCTTGAAGCGGCCGCTGCTGGGCTCCCAGTGATAACTACTGATGTTGGTTGTGTTGGTGAGTGTATCAAACATAATCAACACGGATTGGTGGTTGATAAAACCGCCGCTAAGGTAGCGGCAGCAATCACTGATTATGCCAGCAATGCTGAGTTAGTAGAGCAGCATGGTCGAGCCGGACATGAATTAGGTCAAGCTATGAATAAGTCAGCTCAGGGGTACGTACAAAAAATGGTGGAAGGTTGGTCTTCCGGTCTGTTGTAAGGGTGGGGTATACTAATATCAATGTCATCCCGAGATCTTTCTACCATCGATATTTCTGATTCAGTGTCATCAGAGCTGGAGGGTGTTATTGGCCGTCAAATTCAGTCAGAAAAAAAACAGAAGAAGCAAGTCTCGGTCGAACGGGCACTCGCTGGTAGTCGTCAGCTGGAAACCAAGTCAACTAGACAAGTTACGCGCGTACTGTTTATTTCTCAAGAATCTGAGTTATTAAATCCAGATCAGCAGACTCTCGATGGTTATTTAGACGTTTCAGATTTATTTGATGAAGTACATATTTTAATTCTGCGTAAAGGGATACCCCCCAAAAATCCAGTATTAAGGGTAGCGGACAATGTTTGGCTCTACACCGCAGCCGCACCTGTTTGGTGGAAGATACCGTTTGCTGGGCTAGATTTGGCTGAGAATCAATTAGAGTTCGCGGGTGGATTTAGACCAGATATGATTGTAGCGCGCGATCCGTTTGAATCAGCTTGGGTTGCTAATCGCTTAAGTAAAAAATATCACCGCCCTTCACAGCTTCATGTGATGGAAGATTTTAGTACTGAGGAGTTTTACCAAGAAAATAAGCATCATTTTTTGCGTCAAGTTGTACCGTTTTTAACAGTGACTCAATTTGATAGTGTCAGGACAGCCACAGATGGTATAAAAGCGATGATTCGTCGAAAGTTCTCGGTTGATAACCTAGAGACCTTGCCACGCTACCAAAACTACGAAGCGATGATTGGAGCTGAGTCCGATCTGGTTTTAAAAGATAAGTATAAACCAATGATATTTTTCATGGTTTATATCGGTCGACTTGATGCGAAGTGTAATTTGCGGGTTGCGATGGATGCGGCTGCACCATTGTTGCGTAATCCAAGAATGGGTTTGATAGTAATTGGATCAGGTCCTGAATCTGAAGGTTTCAAAAAAAGAGCTGAGATACTTGGAATTAACAGCCAGGTCATCTTTGAGAGGAAGGTGGAGAATGTTTTAGCTTATTTAAAAAGTGCCAATATTTTATTGGTGCCAGATACTGACTTTGCTAGCGAGGAAACCGTGTTAATGGGCGCGGCTGCTGGTATCCCGATGATTTTAGCGCGCACGGAGAAGCGTGAAGATCTTTTTGTGGATGGCCAATCAGCTTTTTTGTGTGAGAAAGATAGTATCGTTATGTTTAAGCAAAGGATTGATGAGCTACTAAACGGGATGGGACTAAGGCGACAGTTCATTATGAATAGTCAGGATATTATCAAGGAGCAATTTTTCAATGATCCAGAAACATACAGAAATGCTTATCAGGCGAGTATAGAGGGAGCTTTATTTATTGATATGGAAACTGAAGAAGATATAGAAGAGGAGCTAGCTTAATTTAACTAAGTTTAATCTGGTTTGATTGGTGTGAGGATGTTATTATGAGCGACAACTATGATTATTGAACGATTGAAAGATTTTCTCACCCCAAATTCCACGGTTGAGAAAGAGGGTATTTTAGTAGCCAAAGAAGTAGCCGACAAGACAGTGTGGGACAAGCTAGCTGACGAGAATCCTACCC
This sequence comes from Candidatus Kaiserbacteria bacterium, assembly GCA_020428815.1. GTDB lineage: Bacteria > Patescibacteriota > Minisyncoccia > Phycocordibacterales > UBA918 > OLB19. The sequence continues at coordinate 24,695 of JAGQMC010000046.1, read as the reverse complement.
ACGCCGTTATTTCTGCCAATGATGAGGAGGCAGCTGCCAAGAAATCAGTTAATCAAATAACTGATATAAAACAGCATATTAAACCAGGAGATGTGCTATTGGATTGTGGGGCAGGTTATGGTCGAGTGGCGAAGTATCTATTGCCGGAAGTAGAATTGGGCGGCTATTTGGCAGTTGATAGTGCTTACCAAATGCTTGCCTTATTCAAACAGTGGTACCAAAAAAGTGACACTGAACAGCAGACACCACTACTACTAATAAATGCTGATATACACACGCTACCACTTAAGGATAGTAGTGTGGATGTAGTGATAGTCTGTGCGGTTTTTCTTCACAACCATAAGAGTGTAGTGGAAAAGGCAATGTTAGAAATAAAACGAGTAGTAAAACCAGGTGGTAAGGTGTTAATTTATTCTTCGTTTCCACGTGCAATGACCTTTATGGGCTTGCAGGGCATGGCTTATCAAGTGTTACTCAATCTAATGGGACGACCGTTTAAAAATGGCCCAGTTCGATACTACCGACGGTCTGAGATTATGCATTTATTTGACAACTTCACTGAAGTAGAGCTTTGCCCAATTGGTTATAATTTTTTACCCAAGACTCTAATCTTCTTGCCAAAACCACTAGAAGTAGTCTGGCGACGCGGATTGGCTAACCCAATCAATAGTTTACTGGAGAAGATTACACCCGCCCGACTCAAGCCATATTTTGCAGTCCATTACGATGTGGTAGCAACCAAATAAACTCGAGTATGAATAAAGTCTATACTAAACAAGTCGACAAAAAACACTATGAATTTGCTGGCTACTTCCATAAGTTTCGATGGATGAGTTACTGGTATCAGACTAAAGAGATTGTCTCGCGGGAAGACATAAAGACTTGTCTAGATATTGGTCCTGGTAATCAATTTCTAAAAAAGATGTTGGAGATGCATCGCCCTGATATTGAATATAAGACACTAGATATAGATGAGGAGTTAAAACCAGATTTTATTGGGTCAGTTACTAATATTGATTTATCTGATAATTCTTTTGATTTAGTTTGTGCTTTTCAAGTTTTGGAACATATTGAATTTAAAGATTTTGTACCCGCTCTTAAAGAGCTGAAACGCGTATCTAAGAAGTATGTATTTATCAGCCTGCCTCACAATGTACCTTCTTTTGATTTAGAGTTTAAGTTGCCTGGTTTAAAACGGGTCAGTATTGCCATTAAGAGCCCGTGGGGACAAAAACACGTCTTCAAGGGTCAGCATTATTGGGAAGTAGGTAAATTGGGATATTCTGCTAAAAAGATACGAAAAATATTTGCCGACCACTTTGAGATAATTGCAGATTATGTACCACACGAAAATCAATATCATCATTTCTATATTTTAAAGGTGGTATGAAACTACTAATCATCACGCAAGTAATTGATACAGAACATCCTGTCCTAGGGTTCTTTCATCGTTGGGTGGAAGAATTTGCTAAACACTGTAAAGAAGTACACGTAATCTGTTTAGAGGCGGGCAAGCAAAGCTTGCCCGCCAACGTCACTGTTCATTCTCTCGGCAAGGAAGATTATCTATGGAAAAGGTGCGACCTTAAGGAGGAGGAACGACGGGGAAGGTCGTTCCTTGAGGCGCAGATATTAAAAATTAAATATACTTTCCGCTTCTATAAATACATCTGGAGATTACGTAAAGAGTACGACCAAGTCTTTGTTCACATGAACCAAGAGTACGTTTTATTAGCTGGTTTAATCTGGAAGATTTCGGGTAAACCAGTGGAAATGTGGCGCAATCATTATTCAGGTAATTGGCTCACTCGTTTGGCCGGTTGGTTATGTCAGACTGTTTATTACACCTCAAACGCATCTTATACCGCAGCGTTTTCTAACTCTAAACAGATGCCTATCGGTATTGATCCTGAACTATTTAAGGTCCAACCGGTTGAGCGTAGAGTGGATTCTCTACTTTATGTTGGACGGATTGCTAGCTCCAAACGCATCCATTTAATACTAGAAGCCCTAGACGAAGCTAGAATTAATAAACCAAACCTAACTCTCACCATTGTCGGTGGTGTGGTTGATGAAGCTGGAGCACTGTATAAAAGGCAATTAGAACAAATAGTGTCTGAAAAATCCCTACCAGTGACTTTCACTGGTCCAGTGGCATGGCAGCAACTACCAGAGATTTATAGCACTCATGAGCTGTGTATTAACCTCAGTCCACCTGGAATGTTTGACAAGGTGATTGGTGAAGCTCTGCTTTGCGGTTGTGATGTTGTAACTACCAACCTGGATTTAGAAAGAGTATTAGGTTCACGAACTCTCAAAACTGCCGAAGTGAAAGACTTATCCAAATTTTTCGTTAGTCATGAGTACAATCAGGATGACGTTTCTCTCCTTAAGCAAGTCGTGACTAAAGAGCATTCTTTACCCACTTTAGTAGAGAAAGTAATAAATAGGAGCTAACTAATAAAGATGGTAAAGTAGTAAACACTTTTGTGAAAATTGGTTGTATTTCACCGGACGGACAGACACATAGATTTTGAAATAATAATTATAATATTAAAGTAAATATGAAAATTGGTTGTATTGGACAGGGGTTTGTGGGTAAGAATACGGCGGACGATTTTGCTAATCGAGGTTTTTCGGTGGTGCGGTATGCGCTTGAAGCAGAATATGTAGACAATAGAGATGAAATTGCAGATTGTGACATTGTGTTTATTGCCGTTCCAACCCCTACTACTCCAGCTGGTCCAGATAGTTCGATTGTGGCCAAGGTTATTAGCCTAGCAGCAGATGATTCAATTGTGGTGATAAAATCAACTATTCTACCGGGTACCACCAAGGAGCTGCAATCTCAGTATCCAAATAAAATAATTCTTTTTTCACCAGAATTTTTACTAGAAAAAACAGCTGCTTTTGATGCAGCCAATCCGATTATGAATGTGATCGGGTGTTCTTTGTATACCAAGGAGCAAAAAGCAGCGGCTGATAAAGTTATGTCTGTTCTACCCGATTCAAAACATAATTATGTGGTTACTGCGGAACAAGCGGAGCTGCAAAAGTACGCACACAACATTCAGGGATATTTCCGAATTGTCTTATCGAATTTGTTATACGAGGTAGCAGGAAAGATGGAGACTGACTGGGGACCAATTAAACAAATGATGGATAGTGATCCAATGATGTCCCCTTGGTACAATGACCCTGTACACAAAGGGGGGCGCGGGGCTGGAGGAAACTGCTTTATTAAAGACATGGCTGCTTTTAGAGGTTACTACGAAAAACTATTAGAAACTGATGAAGAGGGAGTAGCCTTACTTAAAGCAATGGAAAGGAAAAATATTGAGTTGCTTTTAGCGAGCAGCAAGAATATAGATTTGGTGACTGAAGTTTATGGTGAAGAAATGACTAATGGAAATAGAAAATAATTATGTCTGAAAATAAAACAACCAATACCAATCAAAAGATGTCCAATGAATACGCAAAAGACTACTATGATAGCTATTTAAGAGATCTGGATACTGACTATAAATCAGCACGTTGGTTCAAAACCCCTGCTACTAAATTAGATTTCGACCAGACTACCGCAGTGTTACAAAGGGCTCTTAAAGGGGTTTCAATTTCTTCAGCCTTAGAAGTCGGACCAGGAGACGGGGTCTGGACAGATTTATTGATTCCACGGACGCAAAAATTAACCCTACTAGATCAGTCGATTGAAATGATAAATCGGGCTAAAGAGCGTTTAAGTTCAGTTGATAAGAAAATTGAGTATGTGAACGAAGATTTCTTACAGTATCATCCAGATAAGCAACACGACCTTTTGTTTTTGATTCGTTGTTTTGAATACTTTGAAGATAAAGAGTTAGCGGCAAAAACGATGGCTGATTTACTAAATACTGGCGGCTTGGTAGTGATCGTGACCAAGAATCCTGAACATGCTCGGATTAGTGAAATTCATGATAAAGACTTACATCGGGGGCAAATTAAACGTTCAGACATGGAAGAGTTGTTAAAAAAGCATGGGTTTGTCATTGAGCAAATTTTATCAGCAACTTGGCGGTTTAAAGCTAATAACGTTATCATGCGTGGTTTATTTAGGGGCTTACACTGGTTACATGTAAAGACCGGAGGTTTGTTTGTAGTACCATTTTTTACCAAGCCTCTGACCGAAAGCTACATTTATGTCGCTCGCAAAAAGTAAAAAAATTATCGAATTATATGGTTTGCCTGGTGGGGGTAAAACCACTTTCACTAAGGAGTTGGTAGAGCAGGGGGTAACACTTATTCCGTATGATGATGGAAAACTAAAATACTTCACTATAACTTTCCGTTACCCGCTGACTGTTATTGTATGGCTATTAGTTATAGTGATAAATTTACGAGTGACAAAAAACTTTCAAATTTTACGTTATGACATCTCACTACTTTTTTCCTCTCTTAAAAAACTACATGATGCAAAACGTCACTCAGACACAGTAGTGGTTGTTGATGAGGGTCTAGTACAAAGATTACTGTCTTATTCTTATGTTACCTACACACACAAACAGATAAATAACTTACTTAAATTTAGCCCTCTTGGTAACTTGTTAATCCATGTTAATCATCACACCATCATAAGTGATCGCTTTAACGTAGCACATGTTCGTTTAAGTAGCGGGAGTGCTTTGTTTCAGATATGGCAAAACAATTTAACGGCTAATCTACAAACTTTATTAGAAGTGCTAGAATCAGATAAGCGATACCAAGACACTAAAAGTTTAACAGCAGAACAAATTGTAAAGAACAATCAATTATGATGGTAAGATCACCCTGGAGAACATTACTGTACGATGCGTTAGCACAGGTGGAACTTAGTGGTGAGGTGATTGATTTGGGTGGCTCAAGAAAATCTGAGTATATTCATAACCTTAAGGGTCAACATAGTCTGACCATGGCCAACTTGGAGGCTGAAGCAGCTGGAGACATGAAGTTGGATTTAGAAAAACCATTTGCCATAACAAATGATAAATACGACGCTGTCCTTTGTATTAACGTCCTTGAACATATCTACAACTACCAGAATGTCATCAGTGAGACGAGAAGGATTCTCAAATCGGGAGGCAAGGCCGTGTTTGCGGTGCCTTTTCTAGTGCAGGTGCATCCCAGCCCTAATGACCATTGGCGGTTCACTGGCGACACCTTGGAAAGGCTTTTTAAGAACGCTGGTTTTTCTGAGGTAAAAGTTGAACCAATTGGAGAGGGAGTACTTACAGCCACTGCGCAAATTAAATTTAATTTACTTCACTTTTCGTTAGTACGTTTAGTTGTAATTAAGTGTGCCAATTTTGTAGACCGAATATTTTCCGGCCTAATCAAGAGCAAAATGTATAGCCGAGATTATTATCCTCTTGGTTACGTGGTAACCGCCAGAAAGTAATCTATGGATAAAATAAAGCTATTAGTTTCAATCAGTGACTTCAGGATGGGGGGAGCACAAAAAATTGTTACAGATTTTGTTAATAATGTAGACGCTAATAAGTTTGAAATACACCTTCTTACTTTTTTTGATTCGCAGGGAGAAAATACTTTTTATTCTTCGCTTAGCAATCAAGTTCAGGTTCATCGTCTAGATTGGAAAGGTTTTTTAGATATTCCAAATTGGTTTAAAACTATCAAACTTATTAGTGTAGTTAAGCCTGATTTAGTTTTTTCTCACCTTTATTTCAGTAATACTGTCACTAGATGCCTAAAGATGCTCTTTGGTTATAAGGTGGTAACAGTGGAACATAATACCTATGTCAATAAGACCAAGTCACAGAAAATTGTAGACCAAATGCTTGCACATTTAACTAGTAGAATTGTGGCGGTTTCTTCTGGAGTGGCTGATTTCACAGCCAAACAAGAGGGAATTTCGCCTGATAAATTTTATGTGATTCCCAATGGAGTGAACCTTGTTGAACTAAAGGATCAGGTGAACGAACAAAGTTTGGCTGAAGTTAGAGCTGGATTAGGCCTAAAGGATAATGAAAAATTAGTCATCACTATTGGACAGATGATAAAACAAAAAAATCACTCTCTTCTCATAGAGGCATTCTCTGATTTTAAGAAGGAGCATCCTGAATACCGTTTGTTAATTTTAGGTGATGGTATTTTACGAGATGAATTACAAAAGCAAATAGTTGCTAGTTCATTGGAAGATGTGGTGTTTATGCCAGGACTAAAAAAACAAGTAGGACCGTATTTAGCGGCAGCAGATTTCTTTGTATTGCCTTCAAAATTTGAAGGCTTTGGAATTGTCTGTATTGAAGCTATGGCTCTGGGGTTGCCAGTGATTTCCACCGAGATAACCGGTCCAAACCAATATATTAAAGATAGACAAAATGGCTTATTTACCAACGGAGATCCGTCAGACCTTAAAGAAAAAATGTCCCAACTTGCCAATCTTGGTGAGTCCGAAATGGGTAAGTTTCGAGAGCAGGCCATTAAAACAGCCGACGAATTTGCTATTGATAAAGTTGTCCGAAAATATGAATCTTTATTCCTTGGAGTGTTAGGAAGCAAACTCAGCTAAGCATTTTGTATATGTCTGAGCAGGCTTCACTGTCTGTTTTTTTATACAAGATTTCCCTCACTCGCTTTCTGTCGGCTTGGTATTTGTCAGGTTCGGTTATAACCTCTTTCAGTTCAGTTACATTTTTAGGGTGTGGTCCTGGAGTCAGTTCTTCGAAACTATCATGTAAACCCATATCAACGCGGTATGAGCCAATATCATAAGTGTAGAAGATTATCGGTCTATCAAGTAACAAGTAATCGACGTAGAGGGAAGAGTAATCGGTTATTAGTGCATCAACTGATTTAAGTTGTGGGTATAAATCTAAAGCAGAGGCGATGTAGCTAATATTGTTCTCCGCTTTGGCTGTTTGATATTCTTTTCGAGCAAACTTTGGGTGTAGAGATATAATTAGGTAAAAATCATTTTTTTCTAGCACTTGTTGTAGAGCTCTTGTATCCAGAGAGTCAATCGGATTACTGCCATTAGGTCTAAAAGTAGGTGCGTATAAAAATATTTTTTTAGCTCCAGCCGCCTTCTTGTTATCAATAATTCCCTGTAATTCTAAGTTTGAATCTATGTCCGCATCCTTGATCGCTTTCTTCAAAATATCATTTCTAGGTAGGCCAGTGACTAAAATTTTTTCCTCTGGTTCATTGAAGGTTGAAGCCATGAGCTTGGCTGTATAGTCTGAAGAGGCAACCAGTTTATGGAATGGAGTAAATAAGTTTGGGTGAAGAAATTTGCTTTTAGAAGCTAAGCTGTAAGAGCTGTCGTGTCCAGTTTTTTTCATTCCTTTACCATGCCAGAGCTGAACAACTTTGCTGCCCCCAGTATATTTCCAAAAAGTTCTTTCTAAGAAAGCATCAACTATAGTGTATTCAGACCGTAGGGCATACCAAGCGCCACGAAATGAATTAATGTTGTAGGCTTCGTAACCTTTATCTCTCAGAATTCTAGTCAGCTTATCATCTCTAGCTAACCATATAGGCCGCAGATCTTTTTGCTCTTGTGATAAATACAAGAACATATACTTAGAATTATCAGCGAAAATTTCTCGGTCACGACTAGTGTGCCAACCAATGCAGACCCATAGTTTTGGAGACTTGGGTACTAAAAAAGACAGTCGGTAAATCAGGTGTGAAGTGCAAATGGAAAGAAAAGTAAGAATTTTACTCATTATAAAATTGCTTAAGCTTGATATCGGCTTCTATCAAGTCGTCTGGAGTATCAATCTCGATTGCTGCCAAGTGAGACAAATCAAGTGCGTACATTGCTTGGCCGCGTTGGATTGTCAAATTAATTGCATCAGCGGCAAATTTTTTCAATTCATCTTTTTCAATAAAACTATCTAGAACCTTTACTAGTTCTTTATTGAACTCAGTCCCGAGTTTAGTCACCCCCACAAATTCTCCTGAACTGAGTTTGGCTGACACTTGTTTGCCCATACTCAAAACCTCGTCAGTATCTGGGCGAACTATGATATTAACTTGTTCTTCGTCCCATTCGTTTTTATGAAGAGCGGTGGCAGAATCATATTTTGTGGTTACAACTTCTTTTATTAAATTAGGATGACAGATTACATCAGCGTTTAGATAAATTACGTCTCCATTAAGGTGTTCTTTAGCTAACCACATGCCGTGGGCAGGGTAGGTTTTGTAATAATCTTTACTTCTTATGAAAGTAAAGATTGCGTCTTTGTGAGTGGAAGATAAGTGGTTCTCGAGTTTTTCAGCTAAAAATCCTGTTACCACAACAATATCTGATACGCCACTATCAATCAGACTTCTTACTTGATAGTCGATGATTCTTTTTTCGCCAACTTGAAGCATGCATTTAGGCATGTTTTCTGTGATGGGTTTTAGGCGTTTTGCTTCTCCTGCAGCGAGGATTAGGGCTTTCATAAAGGATAAGATAACAACTTGTGGTTTTGTCGGCAAGTAATTAGGTTACCAATCTATAACCAACATAAGAGCTTTTAGGTTAGATTAGTCAGACTACTGTAGAAAAATAATAATAATGTAGTGGAATGGTATTAAGTATGCATTAGTGTGTTAATATATCTCGGTATTAATACTAGATATAGATAAAAAGAATTATGAAAAGCCTCCTCTCAAAAATCATTGTAAAACTTAGTTCAGTGTTACCAGATAAATCAGTAGAAGCTTCTAAGGCTGAGTGGGATAAGCTGTCAGACGAGAATCATCGCTATTACATTGTGAGTAAAAAAGGGCGAGAGATTGATGACGAACAGTTTAGAGAGACTGGAGAGGACAATTATCGCGAGTTAGTAGTTGGTGATGATCTGTTAAAGGAGAATCTAGGAAATTTTTCAGATAAAAAAGTGCTAGATATTGGTTGTGGTTCAGGCCGATTGACCGAGTTTTTTGCTAAGGATTTTAAAGAGGCCCATGGAGTAGGTATTTCAGAAAAAATGGTGGAAAAGGCTAGAAAAAGACTAGCGCATGTACCGAATGCTTCTTTTGTCTCTAACGATGGTGAGCATTATCCATTCGACGACAACACATTTGATTTAGTTTTTTCCTATATAGTTTTCCAACACATGCCTTCTCGTAAGGTAGTTTTAGAGAATCTCAAAGAAGTAAAAAGAGTATTGCAGCCCTCGGGAATTGCTAAGATTCAAATCCGCGGTGGGACAGAAGTTCTCAAAGGCTCTTGGTTTTATGGTCCGACTTTTAAGGAAGAAGATGCCAAGAAGTTGGCTGATGAAGCTGGTTTAAAAATTGTGAAAATGGGAGATGATTCAGTGAAGAGATTTTTCCTATGGATGAAAAAGGATTAAGGGCTGGAAATTTACAGTTTTCTCTGACGCAGATAAAGAATTCAAAACTAGCTAAAAGTATGTTTTGAGTTATACTTACCGACATAATTCCTAGTTTATTAGCTATAGTATTTAGTCCCACACATGAGCAAGAAAGAAAAGGGTTTAAAAGGAAGTTCTGACTACGCTGAGTTATTACGTGGTAAAACTGTGCTTATTACTGGAGGTACTGGTTCTTTTGGTAAGAACTTCTCACATCACCTGCTAGACACCTACGACATCAAAAAACTAATTATCTTTAGTCGAGATGAGTTAAAGCAGTTTGAGATGCAAAAGACGTTCACAGATGACAGGGTACGCTTTCTGGTAGGTGATGTGCGTGATTTGTCACGTCTACAACGTACTTTCAGAGATGTTGATATTGTCGTTCATGCGGCTGCATTAAAGCAGGTTCCAGCTATGGAATATAATCCTCAGGAGGCAATTAAGACAAATATAAATGGTTCACAAAATGTGATTGATGCTGCTATTGATCAAGGAGTGGAAAAACTTCTTCTTATTTCTACCGACAAAGCAGCTCAGCCAGTAAACTTATATGGCGCCAGTAAGTTATGTGCTGAAAAATTATTTGTTGCTAGTAATGCCTATTCTGGAAATTTGCGAATTGGAGCTGTTCGTTACGGAAATGTAATTGGGAGCCGGGGTAGTATTATTGAAACTATTCTGAAAAATCGTGATGCTAAAGAGGTGTATCTCACACACCCAGACATGAGTCGGTTTTGGATTACTCTCCCACAAAGTTTTGAGTTGGTGCTGTTTGCTCTCAGTAATATGGAAGGAGGAGAGCTTTTTGTGCCTAAAGTGCCTAGTATGACTGTGAAGGAAATCTTTGATTCTCTGACTCCAAAAGCTTCTCAAAAAATTACTGGTATTCGTCCAGGAGAAAAATTACATGAGATACTATTAACCTCACAAGAAGCAAGACGTGGCTATGACTTAGGAGGGTACTTTGTAACTCTCCCAGAATTTAGTTTTGCCGGTAGAGATTTGGAAAAATATAAAGATTTAGGTAAGTCGTTAGATCAATATTTTGAGTATACTAGTGATAATAAAGAAAAATGGCTTTCTAACAAGGATTTGATTGAGTTGGTTGAGGGATATAAAATCATCTGATTCTATATGACAAGCAAGTCATTAATTGAAAGGGAAATTAATAATCATGACAAAGAAAATCCTGTCGTTGTCATTTTTTCCTCACAAGGAAGCGCTTTGCTACCAATTATATTAAAGGAATTTAGTGTACGTAATATTTCAGTCGCAGCGAATATTCTTGATGGTTCGCTTGATGATCGTAGCAAAAGTATACAGGTGGATCGAACTCTAGGTTTTTTTGATTGGCCAGATTTTGATGATATTGAATCTTATATGATTCCTCGTTACGATGTTACTAATCATAACGGAGATGATACTGTAGATATTCTCAACAAATTAAAAGTTGATATTATCATCAATGCCGGTACACCGAGGATTTTGAAAAAGCATATATTGGATATACCTACTCAGGGTGTTGTTAATACACATCCGGGGATACTTCCAGCGTATAGAGGGTGTACGGCAGTTGAGTGGTCTCTTTATAATAACGATCCAGTTGGTGCCACCTGTCATTTTATGATGGAAGGAATTGATGAGGGTCCTATAATATACAGCGAGATTATGCCTGTTGTGCGGGGTGATCAATATGAAGCGGTGCGCGCTAACATGATTTATCATTGGGCAAGTGTTACTGCAAAAGGTGTAGAGAAAATAATTAAAGATGGTTCGACAATGTATTCACTGCCCTTACAAGATGTTGGTATGTATTACGAGGTGATACCAGAAGACAAATTGATTGCAGTTAAAGAAAAATTACTAAAAGGATTATACAAGTGTTACATTACCTCAGTATGAACAGTGAACGAAAAAACACAAAAGAAGTTCGCGAATCGTCTTGTAAAAAAGTGGAACACACACAAAAAGTTTCATCGGCTAAAATAACAGGAGAGACGGGCCCACTATTTCCGCACTTGCTGTATTGTGAACGCTGCTGTGTACCCGAAACACAAGCTGGCATTGAGTTTGACTATATGGGTATTTGCAAAGCTTGTCAGTCATCCGAACAAAAGATTCATATAAACTGGATTGAAAGAGAAGCACACCTTCGTAAAATTCTTGACGAAGCAAAGAAAAATGCGGGGGATAATTATGACTGCATTATTCCTATTAGTGGGGGTAAAGATAGTGCATTTCAATTACATGTTTTAACAAAGGTTTATGGCATGAAACCACTTGCAGTCACGCACAGTCATAACTGGTGGAGTGAAACCGGTTGGTACAACCTTCAGAACGTACTTGAAACATTTAACGTTGATCATATTGTTTTTACATCTAATCGTGGTCTTATCAATCGAATGGCAAAAAGGTCTGTTGAGATGATAGGAGATGTTAGTTGGCATGATCATGCTGGTCTTGGTTCTGTTCCAATGAGTATAGCAGTGCGTTTTAAAATACCCCTTCTTATTTGGGGTGAGTCTATTGCTGAAAATTCAGGTAGAGCAACTTACTATGATCCTGTACATACTTGGGATCGTGAATATCACATAAAACAGTCTGCCCAGAAGAGCATTGATGAGATGGCTGACGAAACACTTACCAGACGCGACTTATCTCCGTTTAAGGTACCATCAGAAGATGAAATGAAGACTGCGGGTGTTTGGGGTATACATCTAGGGGATTATTTATTTTGGGATGATGAACGACAAACAGAATTTTTGCAAGACACATATGGTTGGAAAGAGACAGAGATGGAGAATACATATAAACGGTATAAGAGTGCTGAGGATATTATGTCTGGCATGCATGATTTTACATGTTATCTAAAGCGAGGATTTGGACGGGCAACCACACAAGCTTCTGTTGATGTTAGAAATGGTCTTATTACACGTGACGAAGGTTTTGCATTGATTCGTAAGCACGATACTGAAATTCCTGAAGCACTTGAATACTATTTAAAAATTACAGGCAGTACAGAAGAAGAATTTTTTGCAACTATGGAGAAGATGCGGGTACCTGCAATGCAGGGAGTAGATATTCCTGTCAGAGAAAAGGATCATAAGAACGAAGAAAGAATATTACCCTTCCCACAGCAACTTATCGAAAAATTTAGACCAGATATTATTGATCCGCATGTACGTAAATCTATACAGCTTCCATGAACGATTTTTTCCTAAAAAATTCAATAGCCGATATTCATAAAAAGTTCAAACAAAAAGAACTTTCGCCTGCGGAAGTGACCTCCATGTCGTTAGAAAACATCATTTCCCTTGGTTCTAAATATGGTGCCTGGGTTGCACATGAAGATAATTCTTTGATCTCTCGAATTGAAAAGGAGACTAAGGAGTATGGTGTTGATACAGAGAGACTTTTTGAAGGTATACCTATTGGTATCAAAGATATTTTCAATACTGCTGAATTGCCAACGCAGATGGGAAGTCCAATTTGGAAAGATTTTACACCTGGTAATGATGCTAGAGCTGTCTATCATCTAAAGAGGCAAGGCGCAAATGTGGTTGGTAAGACTGTTACTGCTGAGTTTGCAGTACATGCCCTCAATGAAACACTTAATCCTTACGACGTAGCAAGGACACCTGGCACATCATCAAGCGGATCTGCTGTGGCGGTTGCACTTGGCACGGTACCTTTCGCTACAGGTACACAAACTGCAGGATCTATCATTCGTCCCGCAAGTTTCTGCGGCATATATGGTTGTAAACCATCATTTGGTTTTATTCCTCGTACTGGAATGCTTAAAACCACAGATAGTCTTGATACGGTCGGTTTTTTTGCGTTGTACCAAGAAGATTTGAAGCGTGGTTTTGATGCACTTCGGGTGAAAGGTAAAAACTATCCAATTAGCCACGCTGCTATTAGTGACATTTCTCGACAACGTAAACAAGATGGGGAACCCTGGAAAGTTGCATTTGCTCGTACACATACATGGATGAATGCGCCGGTATATGCACAGGAGGCTATAGAGAAATATATTTCTAAGCTTTCTACACAAAAAAACATCGAGGTGGTCGATATTTCTCTTCCAAAGTCAATTGAAGAAGCTCATGAGGTACATGCGACAATTTACAATAAGTCACTTTCTTATTATTTTGAAGGTGAGCATAAACAGGCTGATTTTGTCTCTTTAATAATGAATAAAATTATTTCTGAGGGAATTAAAATTAATGCTAATGATTTCAAGGGCGCAACAGTAAAGCAGAACAAAATCATTTACGACATGGACGAATATTTTAAGAGGTGTGATGTAATTATTTCTTTAAGTACGGCTGGAGAGGCTCCTCTAAGAGATGAGACAGAAGCACCGGACCCCGCATTGATGTGGACACTTTCACACCTACCTGTAGTCTCTGTGCCTCAATTTAAATCACCAAACGGATTGCCGTTTGGTATGCAGGTTGTTGCACGCAAATACAATGATTATCTTTTATTTGAATTTTTAGATTATCTTCAATCAATCAATTTAATTCCAAGTATGTCAGCTTATTTAAAAGATTATGAGTAAGGCGATACTGGTTACAGGATCAAATGGACTTTTGGGATCTGCCATTTTATCTAAACTTAAGGACGGCGGTCTTGCGGTCGAAGGTTTTAGTGGTGATATTCAGAATGAAAAATCATATACGAAATATAAAAACAAAAAGTATGATTGGATAATACATACTGCCGCCGTTACTGATGTGAACGGGTGTGAAAAAAATAGAAGGAACTGCTTCAATGTAAACATAACGGGCACCAAGAATGTACGTGACTTAGCGTCTAAGTGCGGGGCTGCATTTTTGTACATATCAACCGCGTCAGTGTTTTCTGGGGTTGAAGGAAATTATAATGAAGAAGATGTTCCAAATCCAAGTAATTTTTACAACGTTTCTAAGTTTGCCGGAGAGATAATTACTAGTGAGTATGAAAAAGGCACTATTGTTCGTACCAATATTATTGGTGTTCATCCTCAAGGATCACGCGGGAAAAACTTTTTTGAGTGGCTATTAGACTCAGTTAAATCTAATCAAGATTTAAATTTATTCAATGATGTTCAAATTAATCCATTAAGTAATTGCACACTGGCAAATTTAATCAAAGTTATTATTGAATCTGAAAAGATTCTACGTGTTGTTCATTTAGGTAGTTCAAACACACTATCAAAAGCACAAATAGGTAAGTTTGTGATAGAAAGTGAGCCAAGTTATACTGGGACAGTAAAATTTGTAAGCATCGATAAGGTAATGAAAGATCTGAATCGTCCGAAAAATATGACCATAAACTGTAGTCAGACAGAAAAAGAATTGGGTATTGCCATGCCAAGACTTGAAGATGAAATCAATCTTATTTTTAAAGAATTAAAAAGCTAATAATAATTATATGAGCAAACCTAAATTAAGAAGTGAAATATTGTCGAGGGATAAAACCTATATTATTTCAGAGGTGGGCTCAAATTTTGATGGAGACTTAGAGAGAGCCAAAGAGTTGGCAAAGATATCTAAAGATATTGGAGCAGATGCCTATAAAATTCAAAATTTTAAAGCTCCGAAAATTGTGTCAGATATTGGTTTTAGGGATTTAAAAATTTCTTTTCAAGAGAAATGGGATAAGCCAGTAACTGAAGTGTATAAAGCAGCAGAATTTCCTAGAGATTGGTTACAAGAGTTATCTGATTACTGTAATAGTATTGACATAGATTTTATTTCTGCGCCATATGACCTTGAGGCGGTTGACTTACTCGAAGAGATTGATGTTCCGCTTTATAAACTGGGTTCTGGAGAAATTGATAATCTTGAGCTTTTAACTAAGATTGCAAAATTGGGCAAACCAATGATTATTGCTTGTGGTTCTTCAACTGTCGATGACATTGGGGCTGCTATTGAGACTATAAGGGTGGCAGGTAATGACCAGATTATTTTACTCCAGTGTGTCACTAACTATCCGTCTCCTATTGCTGATGCCAATTTATTAGCCATGGTTGAGCTTGGCAAGAAGTTTTCTGTCGAGGTGGGTTACTCAGACCATACTATTGGGGTAGAAGGTAGTGGTGATGATCCCTTGTCAGGTTTAACTGTACCTCTGGGCGCGGTCGCATTAGGCGCCACGGTTATTGAAAAGCATTTCACTGACGATAGAACCAGGAAAGGACCTGACCATCCATTTGCAATGGATACAGAAGCCTTTAAAAAAATGGTTGATGGTATTAGAGCCATGGAAAAAGCTCTTGGAGATGGAAAGAAAAAAATTATGCCATCAGAAGCTGATACTGTGATAATTCAAAGACGGGGTATTTATTCCACAATCGACATTAAAGTTGGCGATTCAGTAACTGCAGATATGGTTGAATTGCTTAGACCTGCGGTGGGACTCAAACCTTCCCAGCTGCCTAACCTTATAGGAAAAACTGTATTGAAAGACATTAAAAAAGGAGAGCCAATCACAGATAATCATGTCCAACTATAAAGGGCAAAAAATTTCAGCTGTAGTTCCAGCTTATAACGAGGAAGAAACTATAGGAAGAGTGGTAACTTCGCTATTGAGTAGAGTGAATCAAGTTTTTGTTGTAAATGATAGTTCTAGTGACAATACTGAAAAAAAGGCTAATGAAGCAGGAGCAACGGTAATTAACAATTTAGCAAATCTCGGTTATGACTCTAGTATAAATAGAGGATTTGAGAAGGCTGTAGAAAATAACTCAGATATCATTATTACTTTTGATGCAGATGGGCAGCACGATGTCTCTGATTTAGATAAGTTGATAATTCCAATAGTAAATAGAGAAGTTGATATTGTTATTGGCCGAAGGAAGAGCCGGTCTAGCCTCGGAGAAGTGCTCTTTAGTATCTATACTCGAAACCGTTTTGGAGTAGAGGACCCATTGTGTGGCTTCAAAGCCTATCGGGCTACTACTTATAAAGAACTGGGTTATTTTGACACGCTAAAATCCATCGGCACACAACTATTGCTTGAGTCTATAAAAAACGGTTACAAATTTAGGACGGTAGATATTAAAATCAATAATAGGGCGGACACGTCAAGATTCTACATCAATAGACTTAGGGGTAATATTAGAATTATTAAAGCATTATTACGAATTATTTATAGATTAGAAATAGCGTCTAACACGAAAAGGTATGAGTAAAAAGATATTAGTTATTATTCCAGCAAAAGGTAAATCAACAAGAATCCCAGGAAAGAACCTCAAAGACTTAGCTGGAAAACCAATGTCGTCGTACATCATTGAAACTGCTCTTAGAGTGAAGGAATCAAGAAAAGAGATAGACAGAGTAATTGTGTCGACTGATTCAGAAGACGTTAAATCAATGGCAGAGCAGTATGGAGCAGAAGTGCCATTCATCCGTCCAAAGGAGCTTACTTTGGACGACGTGCCCACAAGAGATGTTTTGCAGCATACTTTAGACGTTTTAAAGGAAACCGAAGATTATAAGCCTGACTATGTACTGCTCTTGTATCCAACGTCTCCCTTGCTGTCGGTAGACAGAATAGTTGAGGCTGTAGATTTGGCTATTAAAAAGGACTCTGATTCGGTGTTTAGTGCAACTCTCGATAAGGGACATTACTGGGTTGAGGTGGAAGGAGGATGGAATCGTTTGTACCCGATTAAGCAAGTTAATAGTCAATATCAGATTCCCTTAGCCAGGGAAAACGGTGCTATATATCTGACCAAATCTGAATTTATTAAGAAACAATATGTAGCTGATAAGGCTGATGTTGTTTTTATGGAAAAGGGAGAAAATATTGACGTCGATTACCCGGAAGATTTTGAGAGAGTAGAAAAAATCTTGTCCGAAAAAAATAAGGCTAGCTAAGTCATATGAATTCTGGAGTCTTGAAAGTCGGCATCATTGGAGCGGGTAAGATAGGGGCTTCCTTTGATTCACCAAATGACGAGATGGTTATTTCACATGCGCATGGTTACTATAATCATGATGGATTTGAAATAGTGGGTTTTGTGGATACTCAATTTGATCAGGCTGAACTAGCAGCTGAGAAATGGGGAGGAAAAGCATATAGAACCATATCTGATTTGTTTGCAAACGAAGAGGTTGATGTTGTTTCTGTATGTTCTTTAACGGAAAGTCATTACGATATTCTTAAGGAATTAGAGAGTCATGATCAATTGGTAGGAGGAATTATTGAAAAGCCACTAGCTAGCACTATAGAAGAAGCGAGAGAGATAAAGGATTCTGATTTCTACAAAGATAGAAGCTTTTTAATTAACTATAAAAGAAGATTTCTTCCAGAGTACAAAGAAATTAAAAAACTAATTTCCAGTGGTGATTTAGGAAGTTTTTTAAACGGAACAGTCTACTATGGAAAAGGACTTCAGCATAATGCTGTGCACGCCCTAGATCTTCTAAGTTATTTGGGTCTATCGTTTGATAACGTGGACTATGTAAAAAGTAAAAAGTCATATGACAGCTTTGTTGACTATGAAGCTGTGCTATCAAATGAAACAGGGGGAAATATACACTTGGTTTCCATATCAGCAAAATATTACAAAGTTTTTGAGCAAGATTTATTCTTTGAAAAAGGCAGAATAAAGTTCGGTGATGAAGGTTGTCCTGTGGTCCAGTTTGATATTGCTGAAGATGTGTTATTCGAAGGATACATGTCACCAGTGGAAAAAAGAGTATTAGAATCTAATGCTGATAAAGTTATGAATTATGTCGTGGATAGTTTGTATAATTCCATCAATAAATCAAGACAGTTAGAGTGTAGTATCGATGACGGATTCGAGACGCAGATTTCGGTTTCGAATATCTTAAAGGTTAGTTAGTTATTATGAAAAGAATATTACTTTTTTCACGTGATCCAGGTGCTGCCAACACAGTTGTTCCGATATACAAAAGATTACAGAATGATTCAAGTTATCAGTGTGTTTTAGCGGGCAAGGAATTCGCTCTCAAATCCTACGAAAATGAAGGACTTGTGGGAATTGATATTTCTTGTGAAGTTATTGATGAAAATACTGCGGCCAACTTTCTGTCTTTGGGTCAGTATGACTTGATAGTAACCGGTGTCCATTCTAATGATTTTACCGACCGCTATTTGTGGTCAGCGGCGAAAAAACTCAATATACCAACTATCGCTATCCTAGATCAATGGATGAATTACCGAGCCAGATTTACCATGGCTGAGCCAGGAGTTGATGCTAGTAGTTTTCCACTAATAATGCCTGATTATGTTTGTGTTATGGATGAGATGGCTAAAGTTCGAATGCTTGACGAAGGACTCGAGGGGACAGAAATAAAAGTAACAGGTCAACCGCACTTTGAAACCATTAAAGAGCGAATGATTAATGTTACAGATGAAACTATTTCAGATACTAGAAATTCTTTGAGCCTGAGAGAAGGGGTTTTTGTGCTAACTTTCGTTTCTGAACCAATCGTTGAAGCTTATGACGACCCGATGTTTTTGGGTTACACAGAGTTTACTGTTCTGGATGAGCTTATTGATATTTTGATAGATGAGTGTGAGAGGACTGGCAGGAAGGCCGATTTGGTTATTAGACTACATCCACGAAACAACCCAGCTTTATTTGAATCGTACCTTAAAAAAGGTAGTGGCAAGTTGAAGATTATTGTTGACCAATCAGTTGTATCCCAGCATCTAATAGCAGTTTCTGATTTAATTGTCGGACTTTCATCGATGTTTTTACTTGAATCAGTAATTGCCCAAAAACCAATTATTAGCGCTCAGTTAGGATTAAAGCGAGAAGATCCTTTTATGCTTTCTAGATTGGGGTATATAGACACTATAACTGAAAGAGATTCTCTACAAAAAGAAATAGCGGCTGTTTTAGATGGGGAGCCAGCTTCTATTACAAAGATTTTCAGTGTGGTAGAAAATCCAACCGAAAATATAATCGAGATAATTAAATCGATGGTATAATCGTTCAGTCATGAGTAAACTGGCTATTAACGGAGGAGACAAAGTGAGGAAATTACCATTTCCAGCCTATAAACCACTAGGTGAAGAAGAGGTGGAAGCTGTGTCAGAGGTTGTAAAATCAGGTATATTATCACGTTTTCTAGGTGCTTGGCATGAAGACTTTTATGGTGGACCAAATGTTAAGTCTCTAGAGTCAGAATGGAAGAACTATTTTGGGGTAAGAAATGCTGTGTCTGTAAATTCTGCTTCTTCAGGACTAATTGCTGCCTTAGGTGCAGTAGGTGTCGGACCTGGGGATGAAGTTATTGTTACTCCGTACTCAATGTGTATTTCAGCAACTGCACCACTTTTTTACGGAGCGGTACCAGTTTTTGCTGATATAGAACCTGATTTATTTTGTTTGGATTCTGATTCAGTGGAAGAGAAGATTACTGAAAAGACAAAAGCAATCATTGTAGTTGATTTATTTGGCCAGCCATATGATGTAAAGAAAATAAACAATCTCGCTAAAAAACATAATCTAGTTATCATTGAAGATGCTTCACAAGCCCCCCAGGCAAAGTTCGATGGAAAATATGCTGGAACATTGGGCGACATAGGTGTGTATTCGTTCAACTATCACAAACATATTCATTGTGGTGAAGGAGGAATGGTTGTCACAAACAATGATGGTTGGGCTGAAAGGCTCAGGTTAATTAGAAATCATGCTGAAGCAGCCGTGGCAGGCAGGGAAGATTTGTCTGACCTTAGTAACATGGTTGGCTTCAATATGAGGTTGGGAGAAATGGAAGCAGCCATAGTCAGGATTCAATTAAAGAAACTTAATCAGTTGGTTAAAGATAGAATAAAAAATGTTGAGTATATAAAACAGGGTCTGGAGAAAATTGACTTTATACAGTCTGCAAAGACCAGAGAAGGAGCTACACATTCTTATTACTTACATGTATTTACTTACAATCAGGAAAAAGCAGACGGAGTAAACAGGAATTCTTTTGTTGATGCTGTTAAGGCAGAATTAACTTATACAGAGAACCGAGAAGCTGAAGGAGTTAAGGTATCCAGCGGCTATGTCCGACCACTTAATCAGTTGCCCATTTTTCAGAATAAAATTGCTTTTGGTAATAAAGGGTACCCTTTCAGTTTTTCGCCAGAAGTGGATTACAGTAAAGGAATATGTCCTGTTGTCGAGCTGTGTCACGAAAAGACTTTGTTTTTTCATGATTTAATGCACCCAAATATGACAAAACAAGATTTAGATGACGTAATCTTAGCTTTTCAAAAGGTGTCTGATAATATTAGTGAGCTAAAAAATTGATTTTACTATGGCCGAAATCAAGACAGTTTGTTGGATTCAGCACGCATCAGAATGGAAATTCTTTATTCCAATTGCCCGAGCTCTAAAAAGTTATGGTGTAGAATCTATTTTTGTTTGTAAATCATTACACGCCCATAAACAATATCAAGATGCTGGTTTTAAAAGCTATACAGTAGTTGATTTATTTAAAGACACGGAAAGAATATCAGAAGATTTTCTCGCAAAGCTTGATAAAACATATGGACCACCTGGTATACACGCCATAGGAGATTCAGATGTTCAGATGGTTGCTTATTTTAGTAATAAACGGGATAAAAAATACCAACTTATTGGAAAAGCATATAAATTTTGGGAGAAATTTCTATCAGAACATAAAGTTCAGGCATTAATGGCACCCGACAGTGCAACATTCATAACTCGAACTGCACACAACATAGCACGAGAAAGAGGTCTACCTTTTGCTCAAATACTCATTGGTCCAAGTGATTGGCATTTTACAGTAGATGATGTAGATGAGTCTCATGTATGGAGTCGTTTTTTGAAAGAAATTGAAAAAGGATTTCAACCACTTACAGATGACCAACTAAAAATCACAAGGGATTTTGTAGCTAGACGAACAAACCAAGCAGTAGAGGGTCTGCCGCTACGTTTTGTGCCTCCATCTTTATTTACTTCGATAAGACAATATTTGGGAATGTGGTGGTATGACAGACCAAAAGAACGTCAAGATAACCCAGTACACGTTGCAACGCTTCGATATGGTCGAAAGCGGCTCCTGAAGAAAATGATTTGGAAGTATATAACTCAAGTTTTTTTCAAATATGACCTTCCTAAGGATGATGATAAATTTATTTATTTCCCAATTTTCTCAGGAGAAGAGGCTTCGTATATTGTCAACGATCTTTATTTTGTGAGGAATGAAGTCTCGCTCATCAAAGAGATTGCGGAAAGCCTGCCGATGGGGCACCTGTTATACGTAAAAGAGCATCCATTTAACCCTGGAGATTTAACATACTGGCAACTTAAAGAATTGAAGAAAGTATCAAACATCAGAGTCTTACATCCTTCAATCTCCAGCCATGAACTTATTGACGCAAGTGCGGGTGTCTTTGTTTTGCAAGGTACGACAGGCTGGGAGTCTTTTTTGATAAAGAAGCCTGTCATTTCCATGAGTAACCCATATTTTTCATACTCGTCACTAGTTTATACGGTTGATCGTCCGTCGGACCTTGAAGCAGTTATAAGAAGAATGTTGGAGAATGGCAATTCTATCTATAAAGATAATGAAGATGAGTGGATGTGGTTTATTCATGCTGTTATTAGTACCTGTGGTCAAGGTAGGACCTTGCGCTCACAACCTCCATTTGGCTATGTCGAAGATGAGGAGAATGCTACTAAGATAGCTCGTTATCTTATAGATAACTTGATACCGTAATAAATTATACTAGTGTAATTTAAAAAATGCAGTATAGGACAGTTTTATTTATATGATAGGGTATGGTCTCAATAGAATAATTATTATCGAAAAAATAATATTATGAGGACAATGTTACTTATGGCCGACGTGGTGATAATGGCAGTAACTGCTCCAAAAACTCCATAGGTTGGTACTAAAACTAAGAGTAGACCTATTCTAACAAAGGCGAAAAAAGAAGAGTAGATATACAGTTTCTTTTTTTCTTGAAAGGCAGTAATCGCTGTAGAGAACAAAGCTAAGGGAAAAAGGAGTAGTTGTAGAAATAAAAGTTGTGACATCAGAATTGACTCAGGATAGAGAGGGTATAAGAAATTGTATATATAAGGGGATATCAATATAAAGCAGATTATTATTGGTATAACAAAGATGTACAGCCTAGCAACTTTTTTGGGGAGAGTCCTTTTTATCTGCTCTTTTGAACTGGCTGAAAACTTTGGCATTGCTAGCATATTGAGACCGCCAAGGATATTTTGAGTTAATTTTAAAGGGATGAGAGCTAGAAAAAAAGCAGCCAGAGCAGAACCGCTAACAGTTTGGAAGATTAAAATCTTATCAAGTTGGGTAGAGAACCGGCTAAAAATCCCAACAGCGGTCAAATGCTTACCATAGTTTATGATATCAGGGTCTGACTGGTCATTAGATTTCTCATTTCTTAGATGATAAGAAAGAATGAAGAAACGGAAAACGGTAGTTGTTAGAAAAAAGGCGAGAATGATGAGTAAAACGTTGTCGGAGAAAAAGACTATTGCCACCAGAAGTAGAGATACCGACATTCTGGTCATTACTTCATCCTTGGCAAGCGAGTTGAATTTTTTCCTTCCGTTTAGCACAGAGGCATACAGGTGAAAGGAGTCCATGAAAGGAGTAAAAATGGCTGTAATTAAGAACGATAAGCACAGTATATTGTTACCAGCCCAGTAGTAATAACCAGCTAAAGCTAGGCTGGCTAAGCCACCCCATAAACCCCATTTAATGCGGGTTCTAAGGGCTAGGTTAATATCACCCATATTACCTTTGGCAATTGACCGTGTAAGGGCAGTCTCTATGCCGTGTAGGGTAGGTATGGCAAGCAGGCTGGCGACTGATAGCACATAGCGAAATGTACCGTAGGTTTCTTCGGGGAGTAAGTTAGCAAAAGCAACTGACGATATCAAAGAGGCGACAGAAGACAGTATCTTGGCTGATGTTAACCAAAAGCCGCCGTTTATGATGTAGCGGATATCGGTCTTGAAATATTTTTCTGCTCTGTCTAAAAGCGAGTTCATGAATCAGTCTCTTGATTATTAAAAACAAACTTTCCGTAGATAAAGTAACGCAGGGGACCGAGCAGTAAGATGTTTAGAACTACTGAAAGTAAGTATTGCAGATTGATGATTTCTACAAACAAGGTGTAAACTCCGATGTTAAGAAAATAAAAAACCACAACAGCAGCGACGTATCGGGGAGATTGTTTTTTGTGGTCATGGGACCTGAAGACAAAGTGTGACGAAGAAAAGTAGATGCAAATGTAGACTAATACAATTATTACTGGGTAGGCTAGTGAAGGTCGGTATCCTAAGCTGTCGACTGCAACAAACATGGCTGCCAAAATTGCCAATTGACCAACTATTGTAACCAACCCATATCTTACCAGTCGACTGAATTTTTCAGCCAAGCTGCTAGTATTTTTTAAATTTGAATTCCCATCCATTATTGGTTTCTTAAATGAAACAGAACTTTGTCGACACTGAGTTGTTGTCGACTCTGCGCGTACAATATTACACCTATTGCTAGTAGCATTGTTCCAATTCCAAAGGCTGCCAAAGCGCTGATCCCCAGTGCTTTATAAGGGCTGATTAAGCCAGTTTCTAAATAGCGTAGACCTAGAATGGTCATGGTAGGGAAGGCAAATAGCCAGAATAGGGTAGTTAAGGTGCCAAAGAATTTCATTGGCTTGTAAAAAATGAGTGAACTGAGAATTATCTTTAGCACTTGGGTGCCGTAGCGCAAAATACTTCTAGCGATGCGTGACTTTCTCTCCGAGAAATAAGTGACAGATATCGGCACTTCTTCTATACGCAATCCTTTGTATCCTAGATTTAAAAATACTTCTTGAGTGTAAGTAAAGCCACCAAACAGATTTAGGTTTAGCAGTGCCTTTCTGTTGTAAGAACGGAAGCCGCAAGAAACGTCAGTGTAATTATCGCTGAGTATATAGTTCACCATGCGGGCAACGATTTGGTTGCCGATACGCTTAGTTCCGGACATGTTAGGAATTTTCTTTTTGCTGTGAAATCGGTTGCCAGAGCAAAAATCTGCCTTGTTGTTTAGAATTGGTTCCAGAAGGGAGGGGATTTCAGTTTCATCAAACTGTCGGTCACCATCAATGGTTACCATGGCGTCGTATTTATTTTCGATAGCGTAATCTACAGCTTCTTGAAAAATTGTACCCAAGCCCCGGCTGACCGGATGGCTTATAACAATAGCTTCAGCTCCTTCAGCTTTTTTAGCTGTATTGTCTGTAGAGCCGTCACTAATCACTAATATGTCAGGAGTGATTTGGTATTTTTGTGCAATCACGTTACGGCATGACACAGCTACTTCAGCAATGGTGGACTCT
>JAGQMC010000045.1 GCA_020428815.1 Candidatus Kaiserbacteria bacterium | reverse complement strand
TAGGAAGGCGAGAAAATTATGGCTCCGCCGGTTCGATTCCCACGAAAGACACGCAGGTGTCTTTCTCTCGGATCACGAACGAAAAATGCGCCCGAAGGCGCAATTTTTCGTACTCGTGACCCTCTGTAGTGCAAATTGGAACCAAGTTGTGAAACAAGTGTTAAGCTTCGGTTGTTATGCATAAAGGCAACAAAAGATTTATCTCGGTAATAATTCTACCTACTTGTCCATTATCGTCTGGTTTATTATGTCCGGCCTCGCCCGGGAAAAGTGTTATACTTTTGCTGTGTGAGTACTAATAAAAAGAAAACTCTCGTGATTGTGTTCTGTCTGATACTACTTGTATTGATAGTGGACTTTACAACTTTAAGAGGTTGCCATTCGGGAGAGGGGAGATGGGAATGTGACAAGGCAGCCGCAACAAGTAATTCCCTCCAATATATCAGGTCGGATATTGAAATGTTAGAGAAGGACTCGAATTTTTCTTATGAAACAGTATGTGAAATGGAACCTATCAAAAAAGTACTTTCACAGTTTTTAGATTTAAACGAAGAATTTAGCTTCGTTGATGAATCCCAATCCAGTTTTGATCTTGGGGTTTGTCATGACTCGGAAGAAGGCTTCGTTATTGCTTCTCCTGTGCCGACCGTTGACACTAGACCCAGGGTTTTGTTTTGGACAAAACCCCCTTTGGATAAGTCGTATTGTATTGACGTAGAAATGTCGTCTCGTGTTATTCCTCCAGGATCAATTGGCCCCTACGATGTTACTTGTGATTGACTTTTCAAAGTCAAAAGTGCGCAGTCGATTTTCTCTCGGGTCACGAACAAAATGTCACACTTTGACAGGCGCGCATTTTTATACTCGTGATCCCACGGGGAATGATCCTGACGGTCACTAACTTATTTTATTTCGTAAACTCATAAAATAAGAAGTGCCGCGGGACACACCTCACTCGTTCGTCATACTTCCTCACATCGCTCCGGTGGTTCGATTCCCACGTAAGTGCCTCAAGGCACTTACTCGAGGTCTCACACGAAATTTTACAAACGAAAACACGACTCTAAAGAGTCGTGTTTTCGGTAAAATTGACGTGTGATCCCACGGGGAATCGAACCCCGATTTCCAGGATGAAAACCTGACGTCCTAGCCGTTAGACGATGGGACCATTTGTGCGCCACATAATAACAGACTTTTTGAAAAATGCTAGCCCTTTTCTGGTGTTAATTCAAAGCATAATTGTGCTACGATTATGTTTGTATGGAAAATTTAAGTGAAAAAATATTTGCTTCTTTCTCTGATTATTTTAAGGAAGTAATTTATGGTGGAATTGATGGCATAGTCACTACTTTTGCCGTCGTGGCTGGTTTTGCCGGGGCAGCGTTATCGGCTGATCAAACTACCCAGTTATCCTTCTTAATAGTACTTTTATTTGGTTTAGCTAACCTCTTTGCTGATGCTGCTTCCATGGGGCTCGGTAACTTTCTATCGGTCAGGTCCGAAAAGGATTTGTATAATGCTAATCGTAATGAAGAGCGATTAGTGATTGCTGGCGCTCCCGATACTGAAGTTCAAGAAACTATAAATATTTTAATGGCGAAAGGTTTTTCGTTCGAAGATGCAACGAAGTTAGCAAACACTTACAAACACAATGAAGAGTATTGGTTAGACTTTATGATGCAACATAAGCATGAAGAGTCAGATCCAAGAGGGGAGAATGAATATTTCACTGGCTTGGCTACTTTCATTTCTTTTATGGTATTTGGAGCGATTCCGTTATTGCCCTTTATAATACAAGAAAACGGTGACGCAGCCACCGCTTTCGTGTATTCGTGTGTTGGTACTTTCATTGCCTTAGTAGCTTTAGGTCTGCTTAAATGGCGGGTAATCGGAGATAAGCTACGTAGTTCACTGACAGAAGTAGTGTTGGTTGGAGGAACCGCAGCTATTCTGGCGTACTTCGTAGGTACCTTCTTTGCAATGTAGGTTACTGTACCCCAACGGTACTTCTGGTTGGTTGGTACGCAGCCGTTGTTTGGTGTATCTTCGAACATGGGATTGCTTCGAAGCGGGCAGGGAGATGTTTTAGTCTCTCCTCGTGCAAACCTTCAGATTGAGGGAAGGCAAGGCCAATGCGGGCTGAACCAAGTTCCTTTGGTATCAACGTGACAGAAATCAACGTTTGATACTTGTAGGTTTTTACTTCGGTGTCCAAGATTTCTACTGAATTTGGATCACTGATAATATTAAGCTTCTTACATTGCATTGGCGTTAGTGGAGTTTGTAACAGAAAGTTAACAGTCTCTTTTTGTCCGAGCCTTAAGTTAAGGTCGTGAAAAAGATTGAACTTCTGGATGAGAGGGCTAGCCAATAAATCATCATTGGAGATGAATAGAGAATAGAATCTAATCATAAGCATGACGCATCGCGTGGGTTAGTCTAATAATTGGCCCCAACGTTGTGTCTGTTATGGAAGCGTGATTCTCTATCGTTTGAGCTTCTCGCGCAGTCTGGTGACGATTCGCTAAACAGTACTTTAATGGTAAACCCAAGTTAAGTTTAGTCAAGTGGTTATATGCACCTTTTTACACGGGCTTTTACACTACTTATATACACACTTATACACAAGTTATGCACAGAAGTACCTTGAAACAAGGTTTTTCTTGTAGTATTGACTTCTGTTGCCAGTATGAGAACCTATACATAGGTTTACGCGGTGGTGAACTATTCAATAGTTACGTTTGGTCACATGATAGATTTCGAGGCTACGAGATCTCAAGTGGGATTACAGACGAAGCGCGTAAGCCGAAGCTCTACGTTGTACAAAGCAAAAGCGCTCTGGAGGGGGCGCTTTTGCGATGGTGGTGAAAATACTAAGGGAGCGACATTTATGTATTCCGGATAGATATTATTAAAAGGGTCGACGGTGCAACCGTCGACCCTTTTTATGTACGTGATCTATTTTGTCTTCAAAGCGACATAGATATCTTCTAATGCTTTGACAGCATCGCCGGCAGAAATATTATTTTGGTGGTACTTAACATTAGTGCAGTCTCCAGCGGCCCATATGTTTTCGGCTGAGGTTTTTTGGGTCCAAGGATCAATCTTAATCCGGTTGTATTCGTCACGGTCGACCAAATCTCCCGCGAAGTCTGTATTAGGAATCATACCAATCTCAACAAAAATACCAGTGATGGGTAAAGTCTTCTCTTCTTCTGTCTGGGTATCTTTGTATTTAAGTCCACTGACAAATTTATCACCCTCTACTGCGATTGGTTCAGCATTTAGTAAACCGGTCATGTTTTCGTGGGCTAGAACTTTCTCAACTGTCACGGGGTCAGCTTTGTAGTGGTCGCCGCGTTGCAGTAAGGTAACACTCTTGGCGTAGGCTAGGAGTTGAGCTGCTGTCTCAAATCCTGCGTTACCACCTCCAACTACAGCTACATCTTGACCGGCGAAGATAGGTCCGTCACAACTGGCACAGTAGGTGACGCCCTTGTGTTCAAACTCGTCTGCTTTAGGGATAGCTAGCCGACGTCGACTAGAACCAGAGGCGATTAAAACGGCCTTGGCTTTATGGGTACTGCCGTCACTTAAGGTAGCCTCATAGCCGTCTTCCATTTTATTTAAAGCAGTAACAGTTTGGTTACTGATGATATCCACGATGTCTTTGGCATAAGTCTCCAGGTGGTTTTGTAGGTCGGTAGCTAGTTTATTGCCAGCAATCGATGGGGTACCAATCCAGTTTTGTATATCAGTGGATACAGTGCTTTGGCCACCCCATTCCTTTGTTACAAATAAACTCTTTAGTTGCTTTCTAGAAGCGTACACTCCAGCCGATACTCCGGCTGGACCGCCACCAATAATAATTAAATCGTACATAAAATAAGTTCAAGTCTTCCAAATCAGAATTAAAAATAATTAATGTTCCAAGAATAACACACTCGAAACTTGACTGCAAATACCCATAGGGGGTATACTCTCTTACATGGATCAGAAATTAATTAATCGACTAAGTCGACTCGAGGGACAGTTGAAGAAACTTCACCAAAATATTGAAGAGGACAAAGACTGTTCAAGTGTGATTGTGCAGTTTATGGCGGTCAAAGGAGCTCTGGCCGGTGCTTATGAGGAGTATGTGAAACTTTCTCTCGACTCATGTGCAAGAAATGACAAGGAAAAGATGCAAAAGCTTATTTCACTGTTAGTAAGAAATTAATCTAAATTATGTTTGAAAAATTAAAATCACTTGGCTTTTTTAAGTGCGGAAAGGAAATTCCTGGTTTAATGATTCATGGTAAAGCAGCACCGTATCCAGTACTGAATGAGCGAGCTATTAGAGCCGGAGCGGGAATAATGTTTGTTCTAGGATTGTTTGCCTTCTTTCAGGCTTTCTACTTACGTGAGTTTATCTTTATTCAAGTGTTTGTAGTTATCTTTTTTATCGACTTCTTTACCAAGGTAATTATTGGAACTAAGTTTTCATTAATTTCTAATGTTGCCAATTGGATTGTACGTAAACAAACACCTGAGTACGTAGGAGCGGTTCAGAAACGCTTTGCTTGGACTATCGGCCTAGTGCTAAGTGCTAGCTAGTACGATGATGATTCTGTTGTTTGGATTTGGAGTGCAAGGTTGGCCTAATCTTCTAGTCTGCGGTATCTGTTTGACATTTATGTTCATGGAAACAGCTTTTGGTATTTGTGTTGACTGCAAGATTTATAGCCTTTTACTAAACAAAGGAATCATTCCTCAGCCGGAAGTGAAGCCGGCGTGTGCAGGGAATGTGTGTGCTGTTGAGCAATAACAACGAGGAGCGAAGCGACGACTATGTTTTGCTTACACTGACGCTTAGCTATGATTCGACCTCGTCCAAGGGGAGAATCTAGCTGCAGCGGGCAGTGGGAGCTAGACAATTAAGTATAAATTAGTAAAAAGATTCTTATCATATATGATAAGAATAAATTCTAAGCAAACCAAAAACCGACGTTCTGTCGGTTTTTTGTAGAGATATTTGGAGAGTTCCAGGAATTTGCGCTAGTAAAGACGCAAATTCGAAACTAAATTCACAATAGCCACTTCGTTCTTTTGTTTATTCAATCGCTTGGCCCGCGGTACTGCTTTCCTGCTAGTCAAGGCTGAATTACTTCAGCTTTGAACGACGTAGGAAAGCAGGTACAGGTCACTAATCACTAAGTATATTTCTGCACTTCGTGCGAAATCTACTAAGTGTTATCGACCCCGACTCGCGGTTCATGGCGCTAGGAATTGCGCCATTCACATCGCTCCGTCTCGCCGTTCCTTCAAAACTTATTTAAGTTTTGACCTTCTTAGGAAGGCCGGAACGGCGCCCCAGTCGTCCTCATCTTCGATGTCATCAGACGGATCAATTGGTTTTGGATCTCGTTTTGGCGTCGGTTCGTTCTTGGCAACAGTTTCAATTTTTGGTTTTGGTGTGGCTGGTGACTCTTCTTTTGCTGGTTCAGCCTTCTTTGGTAATGAGTTAAAAATCTTTCCTCGGGTGCTAGTCGCTTCAGCTGCTTCTTCTTTTTCAATGTGGTCAGAAACAGTCGGAGCTCGACGGGCAATGGTGTAGTCGCTTGAGTGTTCAGATTCTTCTGGGAAACCAGTCGCAATTACGGTTACTTTAAGTTCATTTTTCTTAAGCTTCTCATCTTTGATAGCACCAAAGATCACACGTGCTTGTGGGTCAATCGATTCAGTAATGACTCGGGCTGCGTCTTGAACTTCTAGCATACCTAGGTCATCTCCACCTGCGATAGCGAACAAGACACCTTTTGCTCCAGTGATTGACACTTCAAGTAGAGGTGAATTAATGGCGGCTTTGGCGGCTTCTTCAGCGCGTTTTTCTCCAGAAGATATACCTACACCCATAAGGGCTGAACCAGCGTTCTCCATTACAGAACGGATGTCAGCAAAGTCAACATTAATAATACCAGGCATGGTAATCAGGTCTGAAATACCTTCCACTGCTTGTTTCAAAATGTTGTCACATTGTTCAAAGGCATTGCTGACGGTAGTTTCTTTATCAACGATAGCTAGTAGCCGGTCGTTGGGAATAATAATCAAGGCATCAACTTCTTGCTTTAGTTCCTCGATACCAGCTAGTGCCAAACGCATCCGTTCTTGTCCTTCAAACAAGAAAGGTTTGGTAACTACTCCCACCGTTAGAGCGCCGCTCTCACGTGCGATTTTAGCAACCACGGGAGCTGAACCAGTTCCGGTTCCACCACCCATACCACCAGTGATAAAAATCATATCTGAACCCTTGATGGCATTAGCAATCTCTTCGCGGGTTTCTTCAGCGGCACGTCTACCCATGTCAGGGTTTCCTCCGGCTCCCAAGCCCCGAGTTAAGTTTTTACCAATATGAATCTTCTTCTTAGCTAGAGAGTGGTGAAGATCCTGAGCATCACTATTGATAGCAATAAACTCTACCCCTCGTACTTTTGATGACACCATGTGGTTCACGGCATTTTTACCAGATCCACCGACACCAACTACACGAATTCGTGCAAATGATTCTACGTCTGTTTTAATTTGTTCCATACAGTATTAATAATGTGTCTTTATGTTCGCGACCCACCCCTGAGTACGAATATGTTAGTAACAAAGGTATTTTACACGTACTAAAAAATTCTGTCACGATATTGACAGAATTAAGAATCGTCTTATTGACTTTTAGTTATTTTGTATCAAATAAACCTTTGGTTAAAGCCCTAAATGGCTTTATGGTAGGAACTGGCTGAACCAAGATAGTATATTGCGGCGAGTGTGTTTTACTATACCGATAGCTGAAGTTTCCTCTGTATCACTAGCTCCCCACATACACAAGCCGTATGCTACTGCCCAAGAAGCGTCGCGAATTTTTACCTTGTTACCCATATCTAGAGTGGCTAAGCGAGCCGGTAGCTCCAGAGTAGATTTGGCTACTTCGACAGTGCCAGATACACTGGCTCCACCACCAGTTAGTATCACTCCAGCAGGTAGGAGGCCGTCGCGTTTAATCTTTTTCAGGTGACTGTCAATCAAAGTAAAAATAGAGGTCAGGCGATCCTGAATAATAGTGTCTAGTTTTTTCTTTGAGTAGGTGGCACTGGTCATGGCGCCGCGCTTGACCTTTTCAGCGTCTTCAAGAGGAATACGCAAGCCAAGAGCAATGTCATTAGTTATATCATTTGAGCCAATCGGAAAGATTTTTAGAGAAATCGGAGTTGAGTCCTCAAAGACTACGATAGAGGTGGTCTCAGCGCCGATATTAGCTAGAACACAACCAGCTCGTTTTTGAGCTTTTGATAGCATGACAAAACTGGCTGCTAGGGGAGACGCAATGACATCTTCGACGTATACGCCCACTTCTTCAATAGTGCGAATCAAGTCGTTTACGTGTTGTTCGTAGGTGGTAATAAACAAACTATCCACTTCTAGTTTGGTACCTTTTAGTCCTTGTGGACGTCCCATAACATCAACTCCATCAACCTGATAGCGAAGCGGTATAGGGTGGAGGATGCGACGGTTTGGAATATGGTCTAATACCCTTTCCTCGCTATCTTGCATGACTTTCTCTAAGTCGCTGGTAATAATTTCTGAATCAGCTCGAGAAGGAATTATTTCACCGTGTGAGTACATTTCCTCCAAACCAATACTACCGATAGCAATATGAGCTCGCTTGATGGTGACTTTAGAATTCTTCTCTGCCTGCGCGATGGCACTTTTAATACTTCTGGTCACTTCAGCTTCGTTAACAATGTAGCCGCTCTTAAGACCACGACTTTCTGCTAAACCAGTTCCAATTATTTCTGGTTTGGCGGGACCTTTTTGGTTTTTAGGTAGGCGAGCAACCGCCACTTTTACGTGGTAGGTTCCAACATCTATACCGGTAATAATATGCTCTGCCATGTCTACTTAATTTTAAACGTTTTTACGTATTTTTGCTCTAGTTTATCCATAGCATCACCGTGATCGTGACCTTTGAGGTGTAGGAGGCCGTGAATGAAGAGATAGGCCATGTAACCATCTGAGCTGAGATTAAATTTAGAGGCTTCCTTTTTTGCTGTTTCAGGGCAAATGTAGATTTCTCCCAAACTAGCATCAACCGGAAAAGAGAGTACGTTGGGAGAGTAGGTTTTACTCCGGTATACTTGATTTAGAGTAGAGGCTCGATCAGAGCCAATAAAAACCAAAGACAATTCGTACTTTTTTCCAAGAATTTTGTCCTTCATTGCCTGATAAGGGAAATGCTTAGGGTATTTTTTGACTGTGCTACTGATAGATACGTTGTTCATGAGTAGGGTAATTATACACGGACGTGTAAATGAGGACAGCCGGTACTGTGTACCGGCTGTCTGTAAATATTTAAGAAATTAACTATTTAGCGGCGACGTCCTCGATGCTCTTGGATTTTGCCTAACTTTATTAGTTTTTCGTATGATTCACGCTTTTCCAGCTTTTTTAGCTTAGCTGTTCGTTGTACGTTTCGACTCTTGATGCGAGCGAAATAGCGACCGCCACGAACCTTAGGTACGATACCGGCGCCTTGTACACGCTTAGTGAAACGACGAATTACGTTCGCGCTACTTTCGTTATTATTCTTACTTACTTGAACATTCGTTGCCATATGTGGGCGAAAGAATAACACTTTGTAGAGAAAGGCGCAAGTCCAATAGAGAGTGTTTATTTAATTATGAAAGTTTAGCTAAGCTACAACAGTATTTTTTCTTTTGAGGCGACGGATTAGTGTTTCGGTATCGATGTATTCTTGATTCCTAACATCCATATCTCGGAAAATTACAGTATTCTCAACAAATTCCTTTTGGCCGATAATCAGCGTGTACTTTACTTTTTTAGCCTCAGCTTCACGTAATTGACTAGATAGAGAGTCACTGGCTAGATTGTGGTGGACTTGGATACCAGAACGACGAAGAGTGTCGATTAGTAGTAAGCTTTTTATTTTTGGCCCAAAACCAAGTTGCACAACATAAACTGAAGGTTTTTTAGTTTTCGGTCTCGGAGCACGAGCTGGTGCCTTACTGTTTTTTAAGACTACTACCGCTCCTACTGCCGGAGTGCGAGTGCGAGTCGTGCGATACACGAATTCATCAAAACGACCACCGCGGGCGCTGATAGGGGTGTCTAGGTCGTTATCTTCTTGGCTGATATCAATAGAGAAAATAGCGTCTGAGTAACACTCCTGATGCCCCAGCATTTTCGGATCAATTTCGTAAGGAGTTTCACTCATGTCTAAAAATTCGATAATTTCTCGGAAATGCTTGCGGCTAGGGTCACTTAAATACTCTAATGAATTAGGGCTACGGAAAGCTAATTCATGCCCTTCGTCTACTAAGCTAGATAGAGCGCTAAGAGGATGTTCCTTCATTAGTTCACGGGCGGCTGGGGGCATGACATCTAAGCGTTTTTTGAGGAAGTTTGTCAGTTCGCGGCTGTAGCGGGTAATAGAGTCTGTGTCACCTAGTGAGTTGATGCGAACAGTGTGGTCAGCATAGCCAAGGTCGCTGATTAAAGCGCGACTGGCGTGGATTAAAATCGCTTCAGCAATACTCCTTTCAACATTAAAGATGTGGAAAGTCACCGCTGTTTCAGCTGTGCGAGGTACTTGTTCAAATGAGTACAGAAGTACTGGACCCTTCAAGGCATGTAGTTTTTCATCGCAGTAAGTTGAGACGGCTGAGCTCAGTAGGCCATGGGCAGAGTCGAGTTTTTTGTTGGTGGCGTTTACGGTATGAGGCATTACCTTTTCACACTTCTTGCATTCAGGTGTTTTTTTAAGCTGATCAACAGTTTGGAAACCAAAATGTTCAGCTGTATTGTTCGCGACCTTGATGAACTCAGTTGGTGTGATTGACATAAGCGATAAATAAAAATTTTATAACTACTATTGAATAATTGTCTCTGAAGAATTGATGGTGGCGGCACCCGGTAAGTAGTCTATTTCATTCGGTGGAAATAGACGGACGAAGGCACGACCGATAATGCGTTCTTTTTGCAGTACGCCCCAGGCGCGGGAATCCGAGCTGCGATCTCGGTTGTCTCCCATTACAAAGTATTCGCGGTCGCCTAATTTTTCAGACATTGGAGCGGCAGGGGCCATAGATTTAATGTATGGTTCATCTATTTCGAAACCATCGGGGTGTTCAACATTGGTGATTGTGACGGTCGCGTCTTCAATGGAAACGGTGTCCCCAGGGAGACCAATGACTCGCTTGATAAAGAATTTTGAAGGGTCACGTGGATAGCGAAAAACAATAACATCACCACGATTTGGTTCTTCAAAATGATAGGTAACTTGGTCGACAATTAAATATTCACCACTATGAAAAGTGTCGTCCATGGAAGAGCCAGACACAATAAAAGGCTGCGCCACAAACATGCGGATTGGAATAACGATGAGGATGGCAATAATAGAAAAGCGAACGATTTCAGTAAGAGGGTGTTCAGCTTGGGGGTCACGATTATTCTCACGGTGATGAGTTTCGGTAGTAACTTCTTTGTTAGAGAATAACGACATAGGACTAGTTGTAGACCATTATACGAAAAAAAAGAAATGAAAACAAATTTTGGAAAAAGGGCGCAGAAAACGAAGTTTTCTGCGCCCTTTTACTGTAGTATATTTACATCATGTTTTATATTGTAGGTTTAGGAAATCCTGGTGATAAATACATAAACACCCGTCACAACGTTGGACGTATGGTTTTGGAAGAGATGTCAGACAATTCTTTAATAAAAGATAAACCGTCTAATGCTTCAATTGCTTCAATGTCATTAGGTGGTGAAGTTATACAGCTTTTTGCACCGGAGACTTTTATGAATAACTCAGGTGAGACAGTCAAATACATAGTTAGCAAGCTGGGGGCGGTTACAGAGGATGTGATAGTGGTCCACGACGATATTGATTTACCGTTTGGCGAAGTGAAAGTAGCTAAGGGTCGAGGAGCTGGTGGCAATAATGGAGTAGAATCGATTATAAAACAATTAAAAAGTAAGAATTTTGTGCGAGTACG
>JAGQMC010000044.1 GCA_020428815.1 Candidatus Kaiserbacteria bacterium | reverse complement strand
ATCATATATGATAAGATTTGATTTTATTTCTTTTTCTTCACTGGCTTCAACTTACTCAAATCCAACACTTCATCAATGCGAATTTGTTCCACGAACTCTGGCACATGCGAAACCAAAATCATAGCTCCCTTGTATTCATTTAATGCTTCAGCAATCACCGGAATATGACGGAAGTTAATGTGATTGGTTGGCTCGTCGAGAATCAAAAGTCCGGGCTCCTCCATCTTCAACTTAGCAAAAGCCACCAAACCTTTCTGTCCTTCTGACAAATCCCCCACCTTACTGCGCATCACATCACCATAGAGCAAAAAGCCAGCTGCTATGGAACGCATCTCTTCTTCCAGTTTTCGCTTCATTGAAGCCATTAAAGTCTCAAAAACCGTCTTGCCAAAATCTAGGTTGGAGAAATCCTGTCGGTAGTAACCAATCTTTACTCCGTCAGCTATCTCCTCTCCAGTGGCATGACCGCCAGCCAAACTTTCTAACAAGGTGGTCTTACCAATTCCGTTTGGTCCAACTATTTGTAAGTGTTCTCCTCGCTTTAGCACGATGTCACATTCTGCCTGTTTAGGCTCATGATCTTTAATCACCTTCACCTCAGTTAGTTTGAGGACTTCAAGTGGGATATCTTTATGTGGTTCAATCGTAAACGGTCGGATAGTTTTATCTTCCTTACGAACATCGACCTTGCTTTCTTCGGCTTCTTCAATATCCGCTCGCATTTTCTTCGCAATCAAACGCATTTTTCCTCCCTTTTGTGCAAAGTAGTTAATCTTATCTTTGTCAGCCTGAATTTGTTTGGCCATCTGCGCATTTTGACGCTTTTCCTTTTCTACTCGAGCAGAAATTTCTCTTAGCACCGAATGGTAGTTACCGTTGTACTGTTCGACTTGGCGATTTTGCGTATTTAAATACAACACACCTTCGGTGAACGAGTTCAAAAAGTCGGCGTCATGGGAAATCACAATCACGGTCTTGCGGTACTCTTTCAAAAAATCTGTCAGGTGCTCGATACCCGCTCGGTCGAGATTGTTCGTCGGCTCGTCCAATAGTAGGACGTCGGGGTTTTGAATTAGCGCCGAAGCCAAAAGCAAACGCGCTTGCTGACCACCAGAAAAACTCCCGACAATCCTGTCCTTAAACTGATCTTTTACTTTTTCAGTGGGTACTAAATTTACCACCTCAAGAACTTCGTCAATCTTTGGATCGATGTCGTAAACTTTTTCTCTGAAGCATCTTTCAAAAAATTCACGAACTGTCAGATCCATTTCATCTCGAGGAATAATTTGTCGTGAAATGGCAATAGACGTCCGCGGTTGGATATTGATAGCACCTTCATCAAGTTG
The DNA here is from genome assembly GCA_020428815.1 of Candidatus Kaiserbacteria bacterium. GTDB lineage: Bacteria > Patescibacteriota > Minisyncoccia > Phycocordibacterales > UBA918 > OLB19. The sequence continues at coordinate 6,202 of JAGQMC010000044.1, read as the reverse complement.
TAGCTTCCCAGTAATAATTGAAAACAAAGTTGATTTACCAGCACCATTTTGCCCCATGAGAGTTAGCTTGGCTCCACGACGCACCACAAAATTTGCCTCTTTTAAAATTGGCTTAGTAGCATCGTGTTCGTACGACGCATCTTTAAATACAATTAGTCCGTCTCTTCCTGACATGAGCGTGTAGCATACACTATTGAAGTCTCTCTTCCAAACTAAAACCGGCGTCCAAAGGACGCCGGTTTTAAAATTTAAGATTTATTCTTTAGCCTCCAACTCTTTCACTTTCTGCAGAGCGACCACGTACATACTTTCAGCCCAGCCTAACGGAGTGTTTTCATTTGGCTTGTCGGTGTGTGAGAAATATAGCTCTGGCACTTTACCATCTGGTGTGACAGCATTCTTGGTGCGACGTAGATAGTAATAGGCTTTTTCTTTATCACCGCGCTCGGCGTAAATGATAGCCAGCCAAGCGAGCCCAAAACACCACTCAGCCTCTTCACTAAAACCATCAATATTGTTGTTGTAGTAACGATCAAGTTTATAACGAATGACTCCTCTATCTTTCACTAAGTGATACTCAACATTTTTTAAAATTTCTACAGTCTCCTCTTCGGTCGTTACTTTGAATGGGTAGATTAGAGTAAGTAAAGCTAAATCACAAAACTTAGTCACACTCTCTCTCGGTAGCAACGCACGCAAGGCAGTTTCGCCTCTTTCGATAGCGACATCAGGGACTTCGAGCCAATCAACTTCATTTGCTTTCTTGAGCGCGGCTACACAGGAACCAACTGATGAAGCGTGTACTTCAAGATTCTCTTCCCAGATACCATTGTCATCGTCATCCCAATATTCAATACTTATTAGATAGTCGATAATCTTCTGGACCATCTCGCGCTCGTCGTCAGTCTCTACTACACTTTCACCCATCAACTCTAGAGTACAGATTAGATTCAAGACTTCACCCACTGCGTCATTCTGACTATTGCCCCATTCCTCCCAATACTCTTCAAAAGTCTCTGGATGAAAACGAGCGTGAATGTACTGCCAGGCCTCGTTTGGCTTATTGGCGATAGCCCAATTAATTTTGTCCTTATGTTTAACAAAAACTGTCAACAGGGCTTTGGCTGCGTCTTTAGTGGTAGCAATATCACCAGTTTCAAAAAACCCCATGGTGATAAAGTAAATATCGCGAAGCCAAGCTTTATTATAGAAAGTATCATCAAGTGAAGCGGTAAAAACTCCCGGCTTACGCTCAAGTTCTTTTACCACCGTCAGGTGCTGTTTTATTTCATTGTCAAAATCAAAGGTCATAAGGAACTAAAGAACACTGTGATTAATAATATACTAAACCTGATCCATCTGTTCGAACATCTCTGCCGCTCGTGTACCTGAACTAAATTTTTGTAGTAATTCGTTGAGAACATTTAAGCGTTGTGAGAGGAGTTTTGCTACAAATCTATTTTCATTAAGCACTTCTCCATTTTCATCATAAGAAACTTCATCTATCTTGCTGGTAATAGACTCTCTAAATTGCTGCAGGACTTCAGGACTGGTGTTTTCAAGAGATTTGAAATCTGTTGGAAACTCAATCTCATCAAAGAAGGCAGCTGCTTCAAGGGTGGCTACTGCCTTTTTTGATTCCAATGATTGGTAATCTTCTTGAGTTTTTTTATCGGCCGGTATACTGGAAAATGATTCAGACATACGGATATATTTATAGAATAATACTGATTATACACTAAACCAATAGGCTATCACCCATCATATTTAGAGCACGTTTCTCAAGAATTATTCTAGCTCTAATTTCGGCTACTATATAACGATTACCATCATCCAAAGCCAGTTCACTAGCGAGTTCTTCGAGGGCAAAAATTCTTGCCTCATCTTTTAAGTCGGAGGCTATCCTCTCTTGGATATAACGAAAGGCGGTTTCAATAGCGCCATCACGAATATCACTATAAAAATCCTCTGGGTCGCGACTATGTGGTACTTGATAAATTGAAACTTTATCCATACTCATTACCTTAGTCGATAATATTTATTGTAGCACTTGAGATAGTCAATAATATTGAGTTTTATGAATTATGTGTGTAATATGGCAAACAGAAAATCCAGACTATAGGAGGGGGACGTGAGCAAGGACACAACTACACAAACTCACTTGGCGGCAGAATTATGTAAAAATGTCTACCAACTGCAAAGTATTGATCCAGAAAATGAACTGATTGTATTCAGCTGTAATTTACTTCTAGTTTCAACAGATAATTGGTCAGATGAATTTCTCAATATGTTACTGGCGAAATTCCCAGATCTTTCTGTCACTGTTGATCTGAATCAAATTCTAAAAAAACTTAACGACGAAGTGGTGCAAGCTTTGTCTCACCCTAAGCTTAAGGTTGTATAGATAAGCAAAAAAATAAATGCCGGTTGCGCTTCGCGCGACCGGCATTCCTATTTTTATAAACAACTCCTAGCTTTAAATAGCTCGATGGCAGTTGGAGCATCTCCTGCCTTAATTTCTTCTACTCTAGCCTTACCAATCGCCGTCTCGAAACAAGCCTCTTGCTCGGTAGTAATTTCCGTTGGTACGTTCGCTGGATCAATTCCCATACTTTCTAGGGCCGATTCTTGACTGTCGTTTAAAAGCGGATGTTTATCAGTGACTGCACTTGAATTTACACCTTCATTGTCTTCTACGACCTTACTCCTCTCAGGCGTTTCTCCCAAAAACAGTGGCTTGAGATTTAGTGGATCTGCCAGATAAAAATAAGTTAGACACAAAATCTGAATAAGGAAAATAACGCCGAGGGTAACAAAGAAAATATTAAAAAACTTTTTCATGTTTTTAGTATAACAAAATACCTAAAACTCTCTTTCATGCCTGAAGCGCCTTAAGAACAAAGAAGGGCAATCCATTTGGATTACTCTTTCTTTTTCGAGCGAGTAATCTTTACTTACCAAGCGAAAGGCACCCAAGCCTCAAAATCGCGGAACAAAACAAAAACAATCCGCTTCGCCCAAGAGGGTCGGCCTATTCGCCCACACGTATTGTCTTTGCAAGAGTCTGTAAATGACTCTGTAATATTCAGCTCTAGATAAACTGTGATTTTGAAGCTGGATAGCTCCATTTTGCAACTGAAATTTCTTTCGCATTGCTTAGAAATTACCACAAGAAAAAGCGACTCGATGTCGCTTTTTCTTGTCTGGAATCTTCAAAATTGAATGACTGGCGAGGAGCCTAAGAAAAAATTTTATAAGTGGGACGTATAGTCCAGCGAATAAAATTTTTTCTGTAGCGACAAAGCCAGCTGTCAATTTTGGTGATTACCAAGCGAAGTGGGCAAATGCTCGGTTCGCCTCCGCCATCTTGTGAGTATCCTCCTTCTTCTTGACCGCATCACCTTCCTCCTTAGCAGCTAGCATTAGCTCCTTTGCAAGAGCTTTGTGCATTGGAACACCTTTCTGCTTTCGAGCAGCAGCAATCAGCCAACGCAGCGCCAACGCTTCTCGTCGTTCTGGGCGAACTTCGCGTGGAACCTGGTAGTTTGCTCCACCGACTCGTCTTGAGCGCACTTCCATTAAGGGACCGGCGTTTCGAAGAGCTGTTTGAAAAACTTCTAGCGGATCACCCCCCTCTTTGTCATTTTTGATGATTGCAAACGCTCCGTACACTATCTTACGAGCAGTTTCTTTTTGTCCGCGAATCATGATGTAGTTGATTAGTCGTTCGATATCCACCTGACCGTAGACAATATCTGGTGATACTGTCGGTCTTTTTTTTATTGGTCGTCTCATAATAATGTTACGAGTTGCTGCTGTGGCCAATTTCTTTGTTGCTTCAGTAAAATTACTTTTCACTGTATACCTAGATACACCTCAAAGTAATTTTACTTCGCGCCGCGAAATTCACTCACGGAATCAACTCTTGGTTAGAATTTTTACTTCTTGATAATTCAAGAAGAATGAGGTTGTTATGAAAACAATCTTCATTCTTCGCATAATGGTCTGCCTATTTGGCCACCAATCTTTATCTATAGCGAATATAAACTATTAATTTCTTTACCAGGCGTACATCATCTGCTTTGTCGTAGCTACTGTTTTGTCAGTCGCCGTATACTCGATACGTCTTCCTCCAAAACTTTGCTACTCCGCGCATATGATGCAATCTGGAAAAGAACTTGTTTGGGTGAGAACTTCGCTGGTTCTCGGTGTACTTGCCATCCCTCCGAAAGTGAAAGAATTTATTTCCTGACGAGGCGCGCAAGGAATCGAGCGCGATCCGTACTTCTCGTACGGTGCACTACCAGAGCATTTCCGTTTTTATAGTCGAGATAAACTCTCCTTAAAAACTAAGTCACCGCTCGATTACCGCAGTGCAACAATGTCAGGGAACAAATTATTCGCCTTTAGGGGCCTTAGCTCCGTATTTTGAGCGTCCACGACGTCGCGCATCCACTCCAGTTGCATCGTACTTACCACGCACAACTGTGTAGTTAACACCAATGTCCTTCACACGCCCTCCTCGCACTAGAACCACTGAGTGTTCTTGTAGAGTGTGGCCCATACCTGGGATGTACGCGGTGATTTCCTGACCGTTTGAAAGTCGGACACGAGCAATCTTTCGAATCGCTGAGTTCGGCTTACGAGGGGTCTTGGTAGTCACACGAGTACATACTCCACGCTTAAAAGGAGAGAAGTAGCTGTTTGGCTGGTTCTTGATTTTGTTAAATCCAGACTCCAAAGCCGCACGCTTACTCTTTCGTGCTTTATCTTGACGCTTCTTACGGGTTAATTGATTAATTGTTGCCATAATTTAGCCCGCATACAATACTACATTTAGTTTTTTTTGCAAATAAAAAAGACCCCGCGTAGGCGCGGGGCAAAATTCACTACGGCGGGGTAACCGTAGTGACGGACATCATCGATTGACAGCAAGAACAAAGTTGTTAGTATAATAACACATTATTATAGTCCAATCAAGAGCATAGCTAAGCCTCTCGTTAGACTATAAATCGGTCCCGCTAAAACAAATACGAACACGAAGATTATGATCATGAATGATATGCCGGTGTTTTGCTCCATAATTCTCCGGAAATTCTCATAGGAATGAGCTAATGAGCGCGGCAACAAACGCGGAAATATCTTAGAACCATCTAGTGGCGGAATTGGCACCAAATTAAAGAAGGCTAAGAAAATGTTCAAAACGATAATGCCAAAAGCTAGTTCAATGAAGGTATTATTGAGTGCTAATACCCCAGTTTCCGTGAGACGAATTAATACCGCAAAGACGACTGCGATGACAATATTGGCCAGCGGTCCAGCTGCTGCCACTATTGCTTCACCCCATTTTTGATGCTTTATAAAATTATAGGGGTTGTAAGGTACTGGTTTAGCAGCCCCAAACAATAACGGTGAGCCTGATACTACCAGTAATCCAGGGATAATAACTGACATTAGTGGATCTAGATGTACTAACGGGTTAGCGCTCAGTCTTCCCGCCAAACGAGCAGTCGGGTCTCCGAGCCAGTTAGCCGCATAGCCATGGGCCATTTCATGAATAACCACCGAAATTATGAGAGCGAATATCATCGCTAAGTGAATTGGTTCCATAAGAGCCTTATAGTACTGTTTTGAATTTGCATTATCAAGCAAAATTAACATATAGTACTGCTAGGTAAACCTTTTTTGGAGGGAAAGGATGCGTAAAGCAAAAGAAGTTGAACTAGCAGAAAAGAAGTTCAAGGAGGCTCATAACGCATGGGCTAAAGTTAACAAGCCAGAAGGCTACGAATCAGGAGATTTCTATAGGCGGTGGGAAGAACGAATATCAGCGCTCCTAGAACTAGTCAGGATTAAAAATACTAGAGGTATTGACCCGTGAATCTGCTTACGCAGCTCACGGGTTTTTGTATTGCATTATTATTTATACGTGGTAGTATGCCTGCACTAAATAAAACTTGTATGGCAAAGCAATGCGAAATCACAGGTAAGAAAACCCAAATTGGGGGACGATACAGTAACCGCACTCGTGCGACGCAGTTTAACCCTTGCGGAAAAACTTCACGAAAGCCGAATCTGCAAAAGAAGAAAATTTACGTTCCAGAACTAGGAAAGTCTGTAACAGTAAACGTATCTACTGCAGCTCTACGCACTATCGCTAAGAACGGCGCTTACGCAACTCTAAAAAAGGCAAATCTTATCT
>JAGQMC010000043.1 GCA_020428815.1 Candidatus Kaiserbacteria bacterium | reverse complement strand
TTTTAAGCTGTGGGCCTTGCCCACGTCTCCTGTATCTTCCATATGCAAAAAGCATCTTCATGTTACTACCAAATTCACCCAACTTCACAAAAGACCGCTTGAAAGTGAGTGTAGGGGTAAACCCCTGTTGTTGTGATTTATAGTATTTCATATATCCAGCTGTCTTTGTGTTACCGCAGTTTGAATAAAATAAGTCTTCTCACCACCACCGACCTCCTGTGCTTCGATTCTTATAGTCACTGAAGGTTGACTAGTGTTACCGTCCGTTAGGCGATCTGCACCTGTAATAAAAAAGTCCGCGTCTAAAATCTCAATCCCTGAAGAGACAATTGACTGTGAATCATCCCCTCCAACCTTACGATAAAGCTTTTGCTCTGAAGCATCATAAAAATAGGCAATCCGACTGTCTCCCGCAGTAATACTGTCTCCCGCTTCCACAAAAGCGATACCGATATCACCATTAGTAGAACAATCATCACCCCCAGTCCAATCATCGATATCAAAGGCGTCAGCCGGGATACTATCGACACAATAATAATCTGTGCCGGTTCTAATTTCGCGGGTCATACTATCTAGAGCGAAAGACAAGTTGGTCATAACACTCTGTTCATTTTGTACTTTTTTGTTGTTTGCAATTAGCATCAGTAGGGCACCAACCGCAATCGTAATGACAATTGAGAAAACCGCCAGTGACACGATCATCTCAATTAATGTGAAGCCTAGTTGTTTATTGTGTAATCTCATACTTAGATATTTTGCACACTGATTTGACCAGTTTTAGTTACCTCTACTGTTCTCACCGCCCCACCGCCGATTTCTGAAACATCGATTTCTACAAACTGACTATTTATTTCGTCACCACTAGTATTATAAAATTTAGCATCAAAATTAGGTCGTTGGAAAATTATACTAAGCTGCTCTATTGAGTTACCGTTCTCATTTCTGATTTCAGAAATTTCAAATCGCTTATCTAAATTACCCTGTACACCATACTTCTCAACTGGATCATATATGTTTGGTGATGAGTTATCACGATAAACATGAAAAGCTTGACGGTCCCCATACAATGAAGAGGTGTCAAGATCAAAATAAATACCCAAATTGGTGCGATAATCACCCGCAAAGCCTTGCACACTGACAGTTGCTAATTGCACCTCCCTAATACTAAGTGCTAAGTCATAAGCTTGACTACGTAGCAACACGGCTCCGTTATAGGAATTCTGCTGCGCCATAATAGCCCCCATGACAATGGTCAAAATACTAATGCTGACCAAAAGCTCAATCAAACCAAAGCCAGCCCTCAGACTGTGTCTGTTTCTGGAATTAGATAAAACTGAATAGATCCAAAGCATTGAAATTTGTAAACAAAATGATAAGGCAGCTAATTATCAGAAAAGGCGCAAATGGTACCGCACTCTTCATTGTAAGGTCTCTAGAAGGTAAATGTAAGCTGGCTTTTCCCCTTTTCATCCGGCCCCAACCAAGAATAGACAAACTAATAGCGGCCCCAACCCAAAACGACACCACCACAAACGAAAATACAGCCGCCGGACCCACCAACAAACCAAGTGGAAAAGCTAATTTTACATCACCAAAACCCAACCACTGACCTTTTGACACCAACCATAGCAACAGAAAAAACCCTGAAGCCCCAAGAGCAGTAACTACACTCCAAAATATCTGTTCTAAATTAAACACCACCAGAGTGTACTTATAGGTCAATATCAATCCCGCTAGTACCGTGAGGGCAAAGGTTAGAGCATCAGGAATAATAAAATGATAAAAATCATAGACTGTAATCACTACCAATACTGACATCGTGAGACAAAGTAATAACAACCACCACAACTCCTTAGTTAGAGTCAGAGACAGAGCAAAGAGTAATCCAGTCATCAGTTCAACCAAAAAATACCGAGGGGTGATTCGACAATTACAAGTTCGACACCGACCGCGCAAACCTAAATACGACAATAGCGGAAACAACTCGTACCAAGTAAGCCTAGTACCACACGATAGACAATGGGAATGACCAGCCAGAGACTTGCCAGTGTGAAAACGATAAATATAAACATTGAGAAAACTACCAATAATCACCCCAAATAAAAAAACCACTAGGTAGAGCCAGCTATCAGGAATAAATAAATCGTTTAATGAGTACATAAGCTATGGGCACTGTCGTTGTCCTACCGTCAAAGCGTTAGGGATTTCTTTTTTATTACCAATACTATCTACACACCAATGAACGGTACCTTCAAGCGGTATCGAAGCCGCGTATTCTATGGCTGAGCTGTTGCAAACTACCGTTGACGAAGAAACTGAATTAATAGAAGCAATAATGCCGGCTATTTCTGGGGCCACAGTAGCACCATTAGAGCCACAGACTGTATCATAGGTAAAAGTCTGTGATTCATCGATTGCCGCTCGCTTAGCCAGACCGGCCATTTCCGCCTTAACTTTAGTTAGTAGCGCTTTGTCTTTAGTGTCATTCAGGGCCGCCAGAACAGTGGCCGCTAACACTCCGATGATAGAAATCACTATCAGCAGCTCAATCAAAGTAAATCCCCGATACTGGCTGGTTATCATTCGCATTAAACTCATTATAACTTAAACCACTAAGGTAAAAGTAAGTTGCAAACAAAAAACACCCTCTTTTGAGGGTGTTTTTTGTAGCATTAAGATTAGTCACAAACTGTATCTGTATCTGCTGTAATAGTTGAAGCAGAAACAGTTCCAGAGAATCCGGTGCTATCAATACAGAAGATGTCACCATTTCTAAGAGCGATTTCTGCTCCGTATGAAGTAGCGTCATTAGCACAAACAGAAGTGTTACCAGTAACATTATCTACTGCAGTAAATAGTGCTGCTACATCAGCGTCGTCACAAACCTCGTTTGTACCGTCATCGTAGCTAAATCCATTATTGTTGTAGAAAACTTCTGCCTGACTACGAACATTAGACATTGAAGTCTTAGCTGAAGCGTCAGAACCACTATCTCGGGCATCGTTTAGAGAAGCCAATACCACAGCGGCTAGAATACCAATAATCGCGATTACTACGAGCAGCTCGATGAGCGTAAAACCTCGTTGTAGAGTCTTTTTCATAATAAATTCTTTAATTAATTAATTATTCGTTTCAGATATCAGCTGCAGATCTAAAACGGATTAGCCTACGTTGTGTGGGCTCATTTAATTATACGACGTTGACTGGCGGTTTTTTAAATAACTGGGGAAAAATGTGTTTTCTGATTTTATATATAAAGTGAAACACATCTTAATTGTGTACGAGTTTGGCCAGCGCAGAGTTTTTAAAAAGCCGGCTCCTAAGGAGCCGGCTTTTTAAGCTAGAAAAACTACGAGCCGAGACTACCAGTCAAATTGTAAATTGGCATCAGCACCGAAGCGAGCAAAACTCCTACCCCCAAACCAAGCATCACAATCATAGCTGGTTCAATTAAGCCGATCAGAGTGTCTACCGCATTGTTAACTTCTCGCCGATAGAAATGTGATAGGGTATTTAAAATCTTTCCTAAACTACCAGTTTCCTCTCCCACCTTTGCCATTTGCGCCAAAACTCCCGGAATTTCCCCATACTCAGCCAAGGCGTCAGCAAAAGAACGTCCGCCTTTAACCTCTGCCGTGGCTAGATCAATAATTTCTTTATATACCCGATTATCTACCACATCTGAGGTTACCTCTAGCGCTTGCACAATTGAAATACCGCTACTCAACATAGTAGCCATGTTGTCACAGATCCTAGTTAAAATTAACTTACGCTGCAAATCACCTAAATAAGGTACTGAAATCATAAACTCATCAATCGCTCGTCGACCAACTTCCGTCAGAGAAAAGCGCCACAAAGCCACCCCGGCTCCAGCAAGAATAATCAAAATTACACCAATGTAATTAACCATAAAGTCAGACAAAGCAATGACCAACTTAGTATAAATTGGCAGCTCTTGACCAGAGTCAACTAAAATCTTAGCAATGTTGGGAATAACCAAAGTCAACATCATTCCCATTACTGCGATAAAGATTGCCACCACGAAAGCTGGATATACTAGAGCATTGCGAGCCTTAGAAATTACTTCATACTGACGATCCAAATAGTCAGCCAAGTAATCAAAGGATTTCTCTAGTGAACCTGACTCTTCCCCCGCCTTAACCAAGTTGACATAAAAAGATGAAAAAACCTTAGGATGATTTGATAGAGCTTTTGAAATAGCTGCTCCTCCTTGCAAATCTTCGACGACTTGATTGAGTACAAACTGTAGTTGTGGATTCTCTACCTCAGCTGATAGCAGCCGAAAAATTCGCAGTGGCGAAACCTGAGCCTGAAATAATGTAGCAATCTGTCGCGACAGGATAACGACTTCCTTATTTGATATTGACTGAAAAAAGGATAACTCGATATTCATCAAATCCATCAGCCCCTCCGATTGTCCAGTCTCATCAATAGCAACTAGAGTGTATCCACGTTTTTGTACCGCTGAAATAGCCGCATCAACTGACGGAGCCTCCACGGTACCTTCGCGTTGAATATTATTGGGATCGACAGCTTTGTAAGTAAAGAGCATAGGTGTTTATTATATTATACGTTCCAGTCCTTTTGGGTTAGTAGAGTACGTAAAAGCATTCTCCACCGTAATGTCACCATTTTGGACCAACTTGGCTAAAGAACGGTTCATGTCTATCATACCCTGTTCAAGACCGGTTTCAATCACCGATGGAATTTCGTGAATCCGGTTTTCACGAATTAGATTTGATACCGCTACGTTATTAATCAATAGTTCGTAGGTTGGCACCAAACCACCAGCAATGTGTGGGATAAGACGCTGTGAAAAAATCCCCACCAAAGACCCCGCCAATTGGACCCTAATTTGATCCTGCTGATCACCTGGAAACGAGTCCACAATACGGCTAATAGTCTGAGCAGCATCGTTGGTATGCAAAGTAGAATACACCAAGTGCCCAGTCTCAGCCGCAGTTACCGCCGCCTCAATCGTCTCAGTATTACGCATCTCTCCGACTAGAATTACGTCAACGTCTTGTCGCAGAGCTGCTGTCAAAGCAGATTCAAAGTTTTTGGTGTCTAAACCAACTTCTCGCTGATCAATCAAGGATTTCTTTTCTTCATAAACATACTCAATCGGATCTTCAATGGTTACAATATGTTCAGCTCGGTTAGCGTTGATACTGTCCACCATAGCAGCTAAAGTAGTTGACTTTCCTTGACCAACTGGACCCACACACAGGAAGAAGCCCTGAGAACGAGTGGTAAAAGTCTCTAAAATTGACGGTAGGTTTAATTCTTCGTAGGTCCTAATCATGTTAGGAATTAGTCGCAAAGCTACTCCCATCCGCCCTCGTTGGTAAAAAGCATTACCACGAAAACGCACTCCTTCGGTATTTTCGTAAGAAAAATCTACTTCAGTAAACTGAACGTACCGAGCCATCTGGTCTTCGCGCATTAATACCTTGATAAAACCCTTAACGTCACTGTCAGTTAGAATTGGTTTTTTAATCAGTGGAATCAAAGTGCCCGAGACTCTAATCAATGGGTGTGAATCGACCGACAAGTGCAAGTCAGAAGCCTGTTCTTGCAAAATAATTTCAATCAACGAGTTTAATTCTTTTTTGTAATCTACTGCCATATATTATTTAATCAGCTCTTCAACTTTTTTAACTACGTCGCTCGGAATAGATTCCGCTTTAATAATGTAACCAACCGCTCCTGAAGCCTTGGCCTCTTCCACGTCCTCAGTTTGACCTTGATTAGACAAAACAATGCATTTGGCTTTCATTTCTGGGAATTGAGCAGTAATCTCTTTTATAAGCTCCACACCGGTCATACCTGGCATAATCATATCAAGCAAAATGACATCAAAATCGGGAGTTTGGCCAATCTCTCGCAAAGCTGACATGGCACTGTCAGCTACCACCACCTCGTGACCACACTCACCAAATTTGACAGCGTACATGTCTCGCAAAAAGGCATCATCGTCAACTAGTAGAAGTCTCATATATTTCACTCGATGAATTAAATCTCCGGTTGTTATAGTGTTTATTAAAAAATCGACCGTTGTGCAAAAACCTATCTACCCCACCATCATCATAAAACTAAAGGGTTTCTTCACTATCCATTATAGCCTCCGCTATCTCTAACTCTGGCAGGTTATCGACACTGAGTTCATCTTGAGTTGTCACCGGATCTGATTCCACACCCACTCTAGTACTGAAGACGTTCATCTCTTCGTAAGGTATCTCATGATTCAAAGCCTTAATGATAGCGTCTTCATTCAGAGTCATAAAACCTTTTTTACGTGCAGTTTGGAAGAATTCTTCTTCTGAAGCGTTACGTAAAATCAATTCTTGCATCTCTTCATCTATCTCCAACACTTCAGAAATAGCCGTTCGACCACTATAGCCAGTAGCACAAGTCGGACTTGGATCTGGTCGCATAACTGTTCGTCCCTTAGGAATCCGGTCGTGGTACTTATTTGGTAGAGACTTAAACGTTTGCTCGATACGATACTCAGTAGTAGCGTCGATTGCCTCTTCCTTTCCGGTTCCCTTACATAAAGTTCTAGCTAGTCGTTGCGCCATGGCCATCTTGAGCGTTGGCGCAATTAAATACGGGTCAATACCCATATCTATCAAACGCGGCACTACTCCAACCGCGTTGTTGGTGTGGATGGTGGACAATACTAAGTGACCAGTTAGAGCCGCTTGAATAGCCAACTGAGCGGTTTCTTTATCACGAATCTCACCGACCATGATAACGTCAGGGTCCTGACGCAAAGCTGACCGTAAACCCTTAGCAAAGGTATAGCCAATCTCTGGCCTGACCTGAGACTGGCTTACTCCTTCCATATTGTATTCAATTGGATCTTCCAGCGACATAACATTGCGGGTGTCAGTATCTAGTTCTTGAATCATTCCCCGCAAGGTAGTTGATTTACCAGAACCGGTGGGACCAGAAATCAGTATGATACCGTATGGTTCTTGGGCAATTTTTTTAATTCTTTCTCGGTTAGCTTTTGAAATACCACTTTCATCGAGCGAGCGAACTCCCTTACTGGTATCAAGGATACGCATCACCACCTTCTCACCATGATTGGTTGGTAAAACTGAAACACGGAAGTCAATTTTACGATCATCAAAAGTAGCTGAGAAACGACCATCTTGAGGACGACGTCGTTCGTCTAAACGCATCGAGGATAATATTTTAACTCGAGCTACCACTGCCATATGAACATTCTTCGGTAACTCCAAGCTCTTTGCTAAAACCCCATCAACCCGAAATCGCACGTTTACCTTAACTGGATTTGGTTCAATATGAATATCAGAAGCTCCGCCATCCACCGCATAACGGAGGATAGTAGCCACAATTTTAGTCACCGGGGCATCTTCCTCTATATGGTCTGTTGTTCCTCCTTGCTCTTGATCAGCTTCCTCTAGATTGGCTGCAATCTCAGCATCTAATTCTGACTCTAAGGTTTCTAGAGCGTGACCAACATCCCCCTTCAAGTTAGAGTAAAATTTGTGTGCTTTCTTGATATCCTCGTCAAGCATGTAAACCAACTTGAAAGGAACGTTGTGCTTAGTACTAATGAAATTGAGAGCTTCACGCAACTGTAAATCATCTGGATTATTTACCCCCACTACCAAGACATCATCCTCTTTGTTGATTGGCACCATGTGGTAGTGCGTAGCTGATTCCTCAGGAATATAGTCCAATAATTCCTGTGAAATAATAAATCCTTCAGGTAAAATAAAAGCTGGTACCTCATAAAAAGCAGCCATGAAGTTACGCACATCATTTGGTTTAAGACCAACTTCTAAAGCTGCTTCCTCAAACGTTTTATCAGATTCATTAAGAAGCTGCTCAATTTGAGCAATAATTGATTCATCTACTCCACCTTGTTTCTTTAGTGCCTCCAGTGGATTCATAAAGTTTAAGTATTACTTTCAGAAACTGCTTCAAACGGGTTATTGCGGCCAAATGGCTGATCCTCAATTTCAGTACGGTAACTTCGCAACGAACGAAATAGTTCATCCTCGAATAAACTGGCATCTAAAGATATCTTGCTCAGAGTAGCACTACGTAATTGATATACTCTTGTTTCATTCAGCATATTATCTACTAACACCTGCATTTCTGCCGCCTCTTCTAAAGGAGTAAAATGATTTTGATACAGATAAAAAGCTCCAAAAGCAATCGTGACAAACCCTAATATGACAGCGATGTTTTTTACTAGTTTTCCCATACTAATTACTTAATCTATCAGTGTTAGCTAATTTATATTGATAAGTCACTAAAGACATTTCGACTGCTAGGATACCTCCTTCCAGACTACTAACATTCAACCTTGAGACATCTAGGGGATAGTCGTTAGTTTCAAGCAAAGCAAAGAGGGTTTTTATTTGGTTATAGTCACCATCTACCGACAAGGTAAATTCATGTGCCACCAAACTGCTATCCTCTTCCTTCTTTCTGTTATCATCCAGTCCAACGTAAGCGGAATCAAGGTATTGCACTCCGGCTAGTCTTGAGATGAGCAATAAATCCCGTGAGATAGCCAGAGTATCAATTTCGTCTGGTAGATACGTCAACAACCGCTGTTGGTCAGACGCTGAGACACTATCCATCCGACTGACTAACTCCGACAGTCTATTATTTACTTCATTAACCTTAGCCAACTGTACTTTATAGTTAGCTATCTCATCTTGCACTTCTTCAATCTTAATAAACTCTGGCTTGATGTAAGTAAAGACGATGGCCACTGCTACTATAATCATCCCAATCTGTGTAAATAAACCTTTTGGAATCATAGTTCGTTTTCGTTAACCTCATCAATCTCACCTACACCACCCCCTTCTTCCACCGACTCATCTGACTCTTCAAACTCTGTAGCATCATCATTTACCCAGACTGCCGATGCGGTTTGATTCAAATTTCGATGAATTACATCAGCTGTTCTAATGGTGTTAAATGGGATCTCAATTTGGGCAGAAAAATTATAAATTTCCTCAGAAGCACTAACTTCACTAGTCTCTCCTTCCTCGACGTATTCCTCGGTAGTGCGGGTTAGGTCACTGACCAACACAGCCGTAATACGGCCATTGTCTTCATAGATTTCCCGTTGGAAAATAGTTGAATCGAAAGAATCAGTGTTGATATTAGCTGCTAGATTAACAGTGCGTTGAGGGGTGCGCTCGATCTCAATAGATTCTATGGTTGCTGTGTCAATAATCGAATCCTCTAAAGCTTCAAAAATTGAAACCGTGGAAATACTTTCATCTAGTAAGTTGGCCGCCAACACCATTCGTGAATCAAATTCAATTACTCGCTCCATATCAGCGTCACTAAACACTTTAATAGCTTCACCCAACTCAACTACCGACTTACTGAACTGTGTGTTTATATGTTTACTATAAAAAAAGACGCCGATTACACCAATTAGAGCCGCGAACAGCACAATATAACTAAGTACAGTAAAAACGTACACTTGATGAGAAGAAGCACGTTTCTTTTGTTTTACTGGACCTCGCTTAGGAATGAATGAACTATTGTTCGAAAGATCAACCATACGTAAACATTATACGTTATGCAAATATATAAAAATCAGACTGCCTGTGGACACTACGTGTGTTACTAAACTTTAATCTTTATTCAAAAGCTCTCAAAGCTGCTCCTAGTGCCACTGTAAATGAGGGTCCAATTTCCTTTAGATAATCATCCATAAAAGCTGGATGTGACACTTTAGAAAATGGATTAGCCAGCACCACATCCCGACTCAAAACATCCTTCAACTGCATATCAATCCCAGGGAATTGCGCGCCTCCACCTGACAAATAGATAGAAGTTATGACATTACTAGTTTTATTTTCATACTCACGTATAACTTGATTGAATTCACGAAAAGCTCGTCCGTAACAACTATCATGAGCTCGTTTTAATTCTGCAAAATCTTCCGCTTCGCGATGTGTGTTCAACTTCTGGTTTTCGGCCTCAGTGAAATCTAAATTATTTTGTTCAGCAATCTTACTAGTAGCCACCGCTCCGCCCGCGCGGATTCGATACATTCGCATCAATAAGCCTTTACGTACTATATATAATTTTGATGAAGTGGCGCCGATATCAATAATCGCAATATTTTCTTCATCGCCATGTAGACTACGAATGGTACTAAAACACTCAATTTCAGTTGGGGGTTTGTTTAGTCCCACAAACCGCATCAGGTTATTGAAGCGCTCCAAAGCAGAATTTTGGATAGAGGCAATCAGAATATTTCTAACATTTTCTTCCTCACTATCTTTATCCTTATCCTTTTTCTCTTTGTTAGCCACCTCTACTTCAGCCCAGTCTAGAGTTACTTCACTCAGTGAGGCAGGAATAACTTTTCGAGCTTCGACTCGAACCATGGATGACACATCATCATCTGGACCAGCCTCAATACTGACGTTAGTTACAAAACTAGAAGACAACGGCATAGCAAATACGCCGTTTTTTGCTTGTACATTTGATTCCCGAATAATATCTACTAAGGCTTCTTGCTCAGCTGTCTTATCGAGCATAACCGACTCGCCCACCGCCTTTCTGGCATATGGACCAAGTTGAATTTCACCATAGGTACTTAAAGTTAAAACTCCTTTCTTTTCTTGTAGCTCAACCACCTTCATAGAAGCTGAGCCAATATCAATCCCCACCACCCCGTTGGCAGCACCAGATTTAAATGAAGTAACAATGTTATCAAACAAACCCATATAACTTATCAATATTCTAGCACGGGCAAGTTAGAATAAAGACGAGTATATGTTTAAGTTACCAACAGGACTACTGGACTTCATTTTTCCGCCACGAGAGTCTGAGCGTTTATTAAGACAATTTGATATAAAACAGGTTCGCCAGCTATACCAACCTCACCACACCCCCACCTTCATCAGTCTTAGCAACTACCAAAACCCGACCGTCAAAGCCGCTATCACTGAAAATAAGTTTCATCACAATCCGCAAGCCGCTCAGCTCCTTGGACAAATTTTACAGCTTTGGCTGAAACTGCAAACCGCCGAGATTATCATGTTGCCAATCCCCTTAAGCACCAAAAGACGCCGCCAGCGCGGCTACAATCAAGTGGAGAGTATTTTGGAGGCAGTACCAATTAACTATTACACCAACTTGCGCAGAACTAGAGACACCTTGGCTCAAAGCAAGTTGCCTAAAGCAGAACGTCTAACCAACCTGGAAGGAGCCTTTATCTACCAACCCAGCCGCCCACTAATAGCAACTGATGCCCAAGTGGTCATTATCGATGATGTAATCACCACTGGTGCCACCATGCAAGCAGCTTACCAGGCGGTTAGGCAAGCTATCCCCGCTAATTATAAAATCACCTGTTTAGCCCTAGCTCACTAGAAAAAGCCGCGGGCTCCGCCCGCGGCTTTTCCTTACCACCATTACACTTCTTCGTAACCTGGTACTACCTCAATCTTATCCTCTACCGGATCAAAGGTAGTGCCTGTCGTTTCTTCTGTACAAGTGAGACGGTAAATCGCCGTACCACTTAGAGCTCCAGTGGCAAAACTCTGATCGTAGTCAGTTTGGCCAACTACATTACCAACTAAGAAACTTTCATCAAGCCCTGGCCCTTTGAGTTCACATCTTATCTCATAACCAACCTGTATAGTGTACTCAACATTAGCACTATCGCCCACCCGGATGAGTCCGGAGCTTGGATTTATTATCAAGTCCATATCTGGCGGTGGGGGGAGTAAGGAAACTTGTGGACAAGGGTCAGTAGTGTTATTTGCCTTATCAGCAGCATCCTCTGGGAAAGTCGGAACATCTTCGTTCACAGTGAAACAAACTTGATAATCGCCAAACTTTACTCCCGAGAAACTTTTATTAAGACCAGAAATTGTCCTACCAACTGCAATTGAACGATTATCGCGAGATACTGTGGTAGTGTCATTAGCCGCACCAGTTAAGACTGCCTTGTAGGGAATACCACTATTTGCCGGCACAACAATCGGTCCGTTATTAGTAATTCCCCCTTCGATATCTAACTGATAGGTACCATAAATAGTACTCTCTACCGTCTCACTAGGACCTCTAATGATTGATACTTCTAAATCTGCTGTCGGCGGCGGTTCTACTGTCACTCTCAGAATGGCAGACTGCGATAAGGAGCCATCATTAGCTGTCAGTCTGAAGCGATACTGACCTTCCACCAAACCACTAAAAGTTGGCGTGAGTCCGTTAGCGCCAGACATTCCGGCTGTGTTAGGTCCGCTAACTTGACTCCAAGAGAGTGTTAGTGGATCACCATCAGAATCTGATGCACTAGCATCATTTATAGTTACCTGACTAATTGGCAACTGTATAGTTTTAGGACTGCCTGCGTATACACTTGGTCGATTGTTCGCCACTATTGGACCACTAGCTTCACAGACTCCTGTCGTATTGTTCCAAGTCGTTGCCGGAGCACAGTCAGCCGTTGCCGAATTGCTTTCATTCAGGGCTGGAGTACCACTGTCAGAGAGATTGAATACAGTTGTTCCTCGACTCATTGTGTAGGCGTGGCCAAAGGAGTTATTAGCTGGGGCATTGTTGATGATGACATTACCACTGCCCGTTTGTAGTCGTCGGGGAGCTGTCGTGTTGTTAGTGGACCAACGGATGGTCACATCACAGCTACTAGCTCCAGCTGGAATATCACAATCGTCAGCAATCAAACTACCCGATGGACCACTACCAACTGGTGGATTCACCACTTGTACTGAACATTGCGCCCAAGCAGACGTATCCCCAGCCACATCTTCAGCTTGCACAGAGAATTGTTGTTCGCCGGTGGCATTCCAAGTGACCGTTCGCGATCTCAGGGTACCAGCATTCACATAACCATTATTTGGATTCAAACCAGTTTGGTTAGTGCCATTGATATTTTCTTTGTTCCACAAGTATCTCAATCTATCGCCACTGTCAGGATCAGATGCTCTGAAATTAAATTGATACGGCGTATTAACTTCCACTGACACCGGACAATTGGTAATTACTGGTGTGTTAGGTGGATTATTGGTCGGAAGAGCTGGACTTGGAGTCGGTAGACCAGGTGTAATAACTGGAGGGTTATTGGTAGTCGGCACATTTGCATTAGTAGCTGAGCAAGATACTGCTGATGTCCCAACGCAATCCCAGTTGTAGGTGCCATCGTTACCATTTCTATCTCGCCAAGTATTGGTTCCCACTGAACAAAGTTGCCCGGACGCGGGTGCAGCATTGAAGGTACCGCCGTCGGCTGCTCCGCAGGTACCGGCTGTGTTGGTTGGCAGGTTAGGAAAAAGTGTTGGTGAAGTGGAATAACTGGCCCAGATTGCCACGGTTGGAGGTGGTAGGGTCGGCCCTATTACTATTTCATCAACCCCAGTACTAAAGGTTTGCGTGTGGATACCACCCCACCAAGTATTTGAGGTGGCTAAACCGACATCAATTGATTCTCCTGGGGCGAGATAACGAGGTTCACAGTTAGTCATACAAGACATCGGGCCACTACCTTCAACGGTTGGATTGATTAATAGTGGCTGGTTAGTTTCGTTGGTGATGGTAACCGGTATACCGTTATTACACGGTATATTAATCGCCACATTAGTTGGCTTAGCTGGATCAGCACACGCCACCTGCAAAGAGGTTGAGTCGACCGACACCATTCCGTTGGTTTGATCTGCGCTACCACCAGGCGGAATCTGATCTCCCCCTTTTTGACCGACCGGAGTTGGTTCTGGTTCTGGTTCAGCACCCGCCATCACAATGTGAGTGAAGCCAAAGACTAAAAATAGACTTAGTAGCAACAATAGCCACTGTCGCCCATACTGTCTTAGAAAGATTAAATTTGTCATAAATAGTTATTCTTAAAATTGCTCAATCTTTAACACGGAAAAGCCATACTCTGAATCCAGACCATTCACATCTCCAGGTTTTTCATCACCAGAAAAGAGATACAGCAATCTATTATCCCAACTGTACTGATAAGACCCCTCCGTATTTTGGATAGTTTTTAACTTTCCTAAAGACACTTCGGTGTCATTGGTAAACGGTACCCATTCTTGCTGACAAGCTAACCCACAGTCACCCTGCTCTAAGAAATAAAGGGTTAGGCCAGTAGCTCTTTGGGCATAAAACCGCCCCAATTCTTCACTTGACTTGCCAGTCAGAACTAAATGGATCTCTTGATAGAGCTCTTGATTGTATATTTCTTGTTCTTGCCGCTCTGATGTTAGATGGCCGGTTTCATTCAACCCCTCAAATGACATCAGCGGTACAATTTCTTCTGGTACACTATCATCCTTCATTAAAAGACCAACCACCAGCAAGCTGGCTACCAGCAAAAGTACCCCGACTAGGATAATTGAAAAAATTTTTTTGTAGTTATAAACCCGCTTTTCCTTAATCAACACCTCATTGGCGTCATCAAGGTTGGTGTTGGATGATTCTGCCTGCCCCTCATTATTGTTTATTTGTGTCTCCGACATAAACTTATAATATGTAACTAATAACTTGACTCACTACGTTTTAGTACATCTTACTAGGAAGTGGCTGTTTTGTGACCTGGCCGTGTGCACAAGTGCCATTAATGCTTTGAAATCGGCAACTCTACCGTCACCACCGTTTGAGCCCCAGCGCTCATGGCAATCACCTGCCCCTTTCTGTCCAAAACAAAAGATGGTGCGCCATTAGCCGCCTGTACAAATGGTTTATTATTATAGACCGCTTGTACTCTAGCCATACTCAATACCTGATTAAAAACTATCCCAGACTGGTGAAAATACGAATGAGAAGATAGGTTGGCTAAAATAGCCGCGGGCTGTCCACTCTTGTTATATAGACTTGGTGACAGGATTTCTGAACACAATAAAGTCTGCACTTTGACGTTATCACCATTAGTCACCAAACCATTACCGTGCTCCCCTGGCACATAGTAGAAACTATTACCACGACTGGCTACATAATCATCATAAACTCCGGTCAATTTAAACAAGGCTCTGATGATGTTTGGCATATACTCTCCCACTGGGACAAAAAACTGTTTCTCGCGCACGTGAGTTAGTTTGTCTAGCGAACTATACTGATAAATACTCTTAATCACAGTGTCGTCGTACTGTCGCAGGTTCATAGAATCAATAAAAACTGTACTGCTGCTAAATTTATTCAAAATTGAATCAGGATTCTGGTACACCTTACTAACAAAATTGGCCGCCTCAGGAAAAAACACTAAGTCCACCTCTGGGTCAGACTCACTTAATTCCGACAATAATTCAGTGTAGACTATGTGCCTCTCTCTAGTACTTACTCTATTATTTGAAAAATTAGTAGTTAACAAAGCAGTCCTCACCACGTCTTGATTGGTTGGTGAAGGCAGCTGTTTCATAAGCTCCACACCAATCACTCCTCCCACTTGTAACAGTAGGGTCACTCCAGCCACCACAACTGCAAACTTTAAATGGTTATGTTCCTTGGTGTACATTTTATATAACCACAGATTAACTAATACCGCTGAAAAACTTAGCGCGTATACACCACCCCAACTAGCCAATTGTAGTAATAGTGGGTTGGGAGCAAGGCTGTAACCCAAAAAACCAACCGAAAAATGCGCTCCTACCAACGTGCCAGAACCGTAAGTCACCACAAAAAACACCCACATTCTAAGGTACTCACTCAGCACCCATAAAGCGGGCACGGTCAGATACAGAGTCCAATTAGGTTTGGTTAATTTAGTTATCGCTAAACTTAAGAAACCAAAGACCACTGACAATGTGATTGCCACGATAGACCAGATGGCCAAAATCAGTGGCAAAGCTAGCGCCTCGTGTCTAAAGGGCCAACTAAAGGGGTAGGCTTGCCAAAACCAAACTATTACTGTACCGATAAAAACAAAGCCAAAAAACCAACCGTGTAAAAATATGTTCCAGCAGGAGCTTTTTCTAAACTCTTGACTAAATAAGACTTGCAAAAACGGCACTAGACCAAATAGGGCCAGCGGCCATAGCCACTGACTTAAGAAAGAGGCACCTAGTAGCAACCCACTTAGTAAACATAAGCTAAAATCAGAAACGTCTTTTTCTAATTTTAAGGCAGCTATCAAACTACTTATATTTAACTGAATCATAAAGTTGCGATACTTCTACCAAGAGTAACATGACGACTGTATCCTAGTTATCAATCGATAGAAGAACCTGGTAATTTTCAACCTGCACTTGCTCTTACCCTATAGAAAAGCCGCGGGCTCCGCCCGCGGCTTTTCTATAACTCACTAGAATACTAGAATTCACGATGATTTGGCACGACCTTCACTATCACAAAGTCTGTATAAGTGTTAGTTCGACCTGGCAAATCAACACAGGTCAACACATATTTAGATGCCCCTCGTAAATTAAGCACTTCCTCTGCATCAGAGTAATCAATCCCACCAGTGACATTAAATAGTCCAGTGGATAGATTTGGTCCTTTCACCTCACACTCTAAGTCACCAGTCGATGATATTGTCCAATTTATATCAGTACTTTCGCCACTCCGGACAAAGTCTGAATCAGAACCAGAACCAATCGACATGTCTGGTGGAGTGACACTAACAGAGGTCACGTTGAAGCCTAGCGTATCACAGTTATTACCTTCACCAGACCCCTCTACTACAGCGTCGCCTGGAGCATCAACACAGTGTTCGACAGTAAACAAATCTCCATTAACTAGACTAGAAGTATCAATGTTGAAAGTTCGACTAACAGACGTGCCTCCAGCTAGACTAGGTATATTGGCGCTAGTGATAGTACCAGACAAATCTCCTGAAAGGTTAACCTGGTTGGTAAATGTCGTATTGGCATCTGTCGCACTAGTATTTCTAACCGCTCCTACTACTGTAATTTGGGTGGTTCCTTCGAGAACATTAGTTCCAGTACAGCCAGCTGTACAAGTGATACTGTCACTAACCAAATCTACCGCCGCCGCTATCGACACCTGCATCGTGTCACTATCAGTAGCACCGTCATCGTCAGTCACCGTTAATTCATACACGTAAGTACCGGCTGTATCTAGATTGGAGAAGCTAGGAGTAGCAGTATCTCCGTTAGTAATAGTAGATGGAGCAGCAGTCGCTGGTCGAGAAATTTCTATCCAAGCATAGCTCACAATTGAACCATCAGCATCAGATGAGCTACTACCATCAGCATCACTGGTGTTGGTTGGCAGTGTGATACTGCGATTTGAACCAGCGTCAGCATTCGGAGCAGAGTTGGGACCAGGAGTACCAATAACTGCTCCTAAATTAATTTCTTTACAGTTGTCAGCTACACTTTCGTCTGATTCATTAACATTGTAAGTAGTGTCAACACAGTGTTGAATCCAGAGATTCTCTCCACCATGACCAGTTGGAATACTGAAGCTGGTTACATCTGTTTTTGTACCACTAACACCCAATGTCGTATCAGGAGGTATCAGATGAGGCTTGGTCGCAAAAGTGGTGTACGCTCCACTGTCACCAAACCGGTACTGAAACTCGTCATACCAATCTTTACCTTGATATTTCGTACCATTATTCTTAATCTGAGCCGAGAGATTGATAGTTTCTCCTTCTTCGACTAGGCCAGAAGTTTTTGTGAGGTTGCGATTCCACATATTTGTATACCAACCGGCCGCACTACTATTGGCCCAGCACGTCTTTTCATCTGAACCACCGCTGGTGCCCATACAACTCCAGTTAAAACGTCCGTCATCGCCGACAGAGTCTCTGTCTGAATCAGCTGGGTTAGTCCAACTAGCGACCCCAGAGTTACACAAATCTGGATCAGTCGGTGTAGAAGCAAAGGTGTTTTGGCAAGCAAAACCACATTGCCCGTTGGCTGCTTGAGCGAGGGTTGTAGTGAAAACAAAACCAAGTAAAACAAACAAGCCTATCATCAACCCCCTTTGCTTAAGAGAGAAGCGGCCAACACTGAGTAACTGAAACATAAATAATGAGTTATTCATTCTAATTATATTAATTTTCTTCCGACCCCACCTCCACCTCTACTTCCCCCTCAGCTGGGTCCAAATCTTCATCATATCCCCGAGCGGCAGCGGCAGCTCGCTCAGCTTCCGTCATGATATTAGGATCACCATTTTCAATCATTCGTTGCCAAACAATACTCTTGATCTCCTTGGCTCTTTCGTCTGTCGCTCCTTCTTCATTAGTTTCCAATGTCTTTAGGAAATTTTCTTCTTTTTCGGTCAAAATATTTGGATCACCATTTTCAGCTATTCTTTGTTCAATAATCAATTCAAAAGGAGTTTTCTCTTCTTCCACTTCCGTAACTTCTTCTGTCACTGCAGGTGCCAGTACCTCCGCCTCTTTTACCACCTCTTCTTTATCAGTTAAAAACACCACTACGCAACCAATCAGTACGGCGACGACCAGAATGATTATCACTGACACTAACTTGACTGGTCCATGGTCAGTCTCTTCAACTTCGTTGCTTAAACCGACAGCTTCATACTCGACTGATTCAGTCTGGGATTCGTTTTGCTCCTCCATAGAAAACTTCTTATATATTGATAAATTGCTCCACTAAACAAAACTGCGACTTTACTATAATGTTAACTTACTCACACCACCCGAAAATGACCCCCTGTGTAAAATTGCCAAAACGTACTGAGTGAAGCCCTGTCTACCCATTAACAACTTGACCCGCTGGTCAATCTATAGCTATTATAAAATTTGGCGTAACTGTTTTCATTTGACTCTTTGGGGGTGACAAAGATGAAAAGAAATACAATCAATACTGCATTGTTCTTTGTTGGTACTACTTTCACTTCGTACTCATACGGAGATATGTGTGGAGAAGCATCAGTTGGTTTTGGCGATGACTACATCGCCGCCAGAGATAATGGTTATTACACGGAAATACTCTATGATGGCAACATCGTTCCCCTTGATTTAAAGATTGGGTGTAACGATTTTAAAATCGAAACTAGCGCTGTTTTTGGTGCAGACAACCTAGACGGTGGCGGTAAACCCTTTTCTATCTACGGTTCACTGGATTACACTTTCTACCGCTACAACTCTGACAACATAGACTGGTCACTGTCGACGGGAATTTCGGCCGAAACTCACGACGCCAGCGACAACTATCAAGTCAGTATCAGTGGCATAGAAGGTACACTCCTTAGTCTCGGTTTGACTCTAAAGGGTGAGATCGAAGGTTTACCTAATACATATTTCCGGACTGGGGTTGGTTACACTGAATCGATGTCGGATAGTTCTGACAGTTCTCCGTTTGCCATGGTTGGACTTGGCTTAGAAGTACCAATCGGCAAGTTCCGGATTCACGGAGCTTTCGATGCGGTATACACCGATGTGTTGGTGGGAGAATACCTAAAAGTTGAATTCGGCTTTGACTATCTTTGGAAGAAAAATATGATAATTTCTGGTCCTGGAAAGACCTATATCATTCCTAGGAATGGTAAAAATACCGACTCTAGTGATGTTATCGGTATAAAATACTTGTTCTGAGACGATTTTCGTCGTTTAAAAGGCCTCGCTTCGCGAGGCCTTTTTCAATCCTTTACGAATTCAATTAGCGAAAAACCACTGAGCCACTATCAAACTTCAAATCAAAGATGAGCTCTCCCTTGCTAGTAAAAAAGAATGACTGTACTTGCATTAACATTCCTGCAAACTCTTGTTCCTGTGATCCTTCACAAAACATTCTGGTCGACATCATAGGTCCAAAAGTAATTTGATTACCTTCAACTGTATAATTTCCACTCAGGCTATTACAGTCAGTCGATATCGCTACAGTATCCTCAGAAAAATTAAGCTTGAAGGTATCAGTTTGATTGGGTGCCAATTCAGTGTCGTTGTTGTAAGTTGTTTTTACCCAAGTCCATTCCTTCATACTTAAAGTCATTAGCTCAGGATTAGATTCTCCAGGAAAATCCACTTCCACCTCAATCAAGTGTAGATCAGGTTCATGAACTTGCAGATGCAATGTCTTTCCCTCCGAAGGTGGGACAGAAAAATCTTCTCCGTCCTGTCTAACAACATAGTTAACTTCTGCTCGACCGTCAAAAATACTATAATTTTGTGGTGATATTCTGTCGCCTAATAAAATAGTGTCAGTACCTTTATATATACCGTTATCATTTACAGCTACCGCTACATAATAAAAAGTACCACTACCACCAAAATCTTGCACTAGGATTAAAACCGCATCATCATCCCCGTCCCCATCAATATCGCCATAAGCTGGTTCACCAAAAGTTCTTACGGTATTTTTACTAGCTGAATCAGGCGCGATACTTTTCTGGACCAGACCATCAACCAAAGCGAAAGCTTCACCATCTATATCGTAAGTTGTGTTAAGCGGATCAGTAGCCTCAATAACATCTATCTGTTCAGCCTCATCCGCGCCATTTGGCACAGTGACCCCTTCTCGCTGAAAAGCGATATACCACCAGCCAACGAATAATAGTAAGGCAATTACAATTAAAGTGATTGTATGTTTCATATTGAAGTCATTATACATTTTTGTTGCTTTAAAACATTAATTTGCTAGTCTGGTTGCAGGAATATTGTTCGTCACAAATTACTGGAGTTTAAGATGAAAAAATTAATCTGTTTTTGTCTAACGATATCTCTACTCACCTTAAGTGCCTGTGTTAGCCACCAGCCCACTGAAGGAATTTCCCAGACCGAACCTCTTGATTGGGCTTACTTAGGATTATTACCAGTTGAACCAGTCGTTGGCGCAATTAGTCTACTCACCCATAAACCACTACTGCACTTAGCTGTCACAAACAAAGATATTTGTTTAGGTAATCAAGAAATAGTCGTAGTTATACCAGGACTATGGACTGGTGATGTAGCTGTTTCACCGATTGTTCATTCATTAAATCAACTAGGTTTCACTGCCTTTTCTTGGCAGCAAGGACTGAGCTTGATTGATTTTGAACAAAATGACCAATCCTTTTATGAGTTTGTCTTAAAATTGTTTCTTGAACATGACCAGAAAATCAGTTTGGTAGGCTGGAGTATTGGTGGCGCTAGAGCAGTGAAATTTGCCTATGAGCATCCCGAACTAGTAAAGCAAGTTATTACGCTCGGCACCCCATATAGAACCAGTCCAGTCTTGGACGCTTTGTCAAAGTACGTGTACCGCGACATTCACGAAGCTGTCACCAACCTATCTTGCGCAATCCCCCTCACTGCTATATATGGTCAGATTGATAGCCTAGTGCGTGGTAAAAACGGAGCTTTACTAAACGAAAATTTAGATCAGCTGTGTTGGCGGGAAAATGTTCCAGTTTTCACCAACCATTACGGGATAGGCTACAGCATTTCAGCCTTAAGAGTTATTGCTGAAAAATTATCCAGTGATGTTCCTTCTACTCACAAAGACTAAACCAAAGACCCGACGCAAAGCGTCGGGTCTTTTACCAGCCAAAAATAAAAAAGCCCCCCATGGTTCGGGGGGCTGGTGGTGCCCGATGGGCACCACCCTCAGTAGGCTACGACGACTTGATCGTCGGATCCACCGTCAGGTCGGCACTGAAAAACCGTTTCTTGGCTTCGTCGATGACAGCCCAGTCCAGGATATTCAGGTTGTTGCCGCCGTTTGCGTCAGTCGCGCTGAACGTACGGTTGCCGTCGCTGTCGATACCGGTCTGAATGCGCGGAGAGTTCATCAGGTAGATGCTGCCATCTTCGAACTTGACCGAGGCGTGTACCAGGTTGTCCTGACGCTCAGAGTTGGGGTTGAATTCCCCGGTGAGGTCAATTCTGGGAATCTGACCGCCCAACATGGCTGCGATTGCGACACTGCGGTTTATGGTTTTCTTTTGCATGTACTGCTTCCTCTTTCAATTTGGGTAGTGTGGCGACCTCCGCCACACTTTCTTCCCTGTATCCGACATCGGACACGAGCGACAATATACAGCAAAAATAAAAAGAGTCAACTAGATTCTTATCAACAAGACCAGCTCCCTTCCGTCACTTAGCCCAAAGAACCAAGCTGTTGACAAACTTACAATAAATATATATACATGCACTAGCGGTATTGCTCTTAAAATACGAACATCACACTCAGTATCTCCTTGGAGGGACCAACTATGAGCAAGAAATGGTGCGGTATTTTTTTTACCTTCATTGTCATTGGTTTATCACTATTTGGACATAATGTCCGAGCCAGTGACGAATTACACCTTGATCTTGGATTATCACACTCAACCTACAATGACGAAGCCGGTAGCGAAATTTCCTACCACTTAAAACTTCGTCATGATGACTACCCCGTGTATCTCTTTGCTGGTTACGAAAACCCAGACGTGAAAATGCTTGGCCAACCATTAGGTGACGCTAGTATTTTGTCGGTTGGGCTGGGGGTAAGACAAACATTTAGTAAACTTACTGTGTTTGCCGAAGCTGGTTATGGACACATCGACCTGAGTATTAATCAAGAAATTCAAGAGGAAATAGTGTACACGAAGTTGGTGATTGACCACCATAGCCAACACCGGTCGGTACCCGTTAATCCGAGAGATTATGAACATTCATACGAAATGAGTGATTCAGTACTTGGTCGGGTAGGCCTGTCATACGAAGTGGCCGACTACCTCAATGTCACTTTTTCCTACCGGTGGATGATGCCCAAGGTAGAATACGCCATTTGGGACGAAGAGCGTCGACGCACCAATCAGGGCTACTGGCGAAAAGATAGCACGCACGACCTCAGCGCTTTAGAAATTGGTTTATTTTTCACTTTCTAAAGCAGACACCACCCTGCTATGCATATAGCGGGGTGATTTATTTTAGTCGACCCAATTATCCTTTCCGATGCGGACACCCCGGCCAACAACACGGTCTCTTTTTACCCTTACTAATATCGGCGCACAATCTTTCGATATGCTGTTTTCTGGTTTCAGGTTTTTTAACTGAAATAGTCCAACATATCCATTCATTACGAGCTAGTGGTGTTAAGCCATTCCATAAATCACCCAGTCTTTGTGTCGTAACCAAAGCCTGCCTTAAGTCGGCCGGGACGGTGTGTGCCACTCCACCAAAAATGCGTTTAGTCATCTTTATGATTATAACAAGTTTGAGCGCACCTCTTCTTTAATAAATAAAAAGGACCGGAAAACATCAGTTTCCCAGTCCCGAGTGGACCCGAGCCCAGTATTTTACTTACCGCACAGCCAGCTCGACATCTATCGCGTCGAGCAAACCAGGGCGATTGTTTTGCAAAGACTCCGTGAGCTTAAACAGGTCAGATAAGGACAACTTGCTGTCTGGCAAACCATCACTATTAACCACGGTAACCCGCACTTTTTTATTGGGTCCTTTGTGGAGAATGAGGTGTGGGTACCCACCCCCCTTTCCAAGCGCTTGACTTTCCCCAAAGAGATGCCAATTGATGACCGGTAGCCCGTCAGAAGTTTGTGCCCCATGAGACTCCACTGTTGCCAAATTGCTATTTTCTCCCATCACTTCTAATTTCCCCTTTCGGTTAATGAATACGGCTCTAGCCGTAAGAACATGTGGTTATCTGCAAACCACCAGAAGACTATACTGATTTATTTAAAACCAGCAAGTAGATAGTACTTAATTGCGATCTAGTAAAAACTTATATCCTTATAGAAAACGACCAATCAACCAGTGCGACTGACATCATCAATTTAAAATATCAATTCTATTCTGAGGATGATTCCATAAGAGACCGTTAGCATTAGGCAGCCCCTTTGTAAGAAACGGGACATAATTCCTGCGTACACCAAATTTTTTTGTTACGTAGCATGTTACGTAACATGCTACGTAACAAAATAATAAACACGACAAGATACGCCGCGGCGACAATTTAGCGGCGGGCGTCTAAGATTCGGTCACCTTCACATCAATATTTTCTTCAGCTCCGCTTCAAAATATTGTGCTACGCGACCCCGTCGCTTCTGTGCGGACGAGAAAGCCTTCTCGTCCGGCTTCGCCAGAAGCTCTTTTCGAATCCCTTACTCTCTCGCAATAGCAAACCGCCGAAACGTTTTCACGTTTCGGCGGTTTGCTATTGCGGCCCATCCGGGAATCGAACCGTCTCGTGCGCACGAGACCCTTCGATAGGGAACGAAAAACAGCTAGCCGCGAGCGCATTATTACAACGCACTAACAGCTAGCTGTCAATGGCGGAGAGTAAGGGATTCGAACCCTTGAAGGGGTATAGCCCCTTACCTCGTTAGCAGTGAGGCGCTTTCGTCCACCCAGCCAACTCTCCGTAGGAGAGTCGGCTGAGTGGTCGCAATAGACTGGCAGACTTCTCTCCCGATTTCTTCTGTGCCACGGAGAATA
>JAGQMC010000042.1 GCA_020428815.1 Candidatus Kaiserbacteria bacterium | reverse complement strand
TTCATCAGATTTTAAAGCGGCGTCCTGTAGTCCTTCTATTACTTTTTCTTTACCTGGCGAAACAATATAACGAGGAATAAAACCCCCTTCGATATCAACGGCGTCTTTACTAGTCTTAGGTAGGTCTCTAATGTGTCCGACAGAGGACATGACTTTATATCCTTTACCTAAATATTTTTCGATAGTCTTGCTTTTAGCGGGTGACTCAACTATTACCAAAGTTTGCTTACTCATATATATGTCCGAACATAAATACTAGGCTTGGTCTAATCTGTCAAATTTTTAAATCTGTTAAGTTAGAGTATGGCGATAAATATTTTGTTCACTTTTAATCTGACCGGCCAGTTCCATCATCATCAATAATTGAGCTGCTTCGTTGGTAGGTAAGTCTAATCTTCTGATTAGTTCGTCACGGTGAGTCGGTTCGGATAAGTGTTTTATCACTTGTTGTTCGGCTGGGGATAAGCTAACTATTGGTGTGACCGGAAGAGGTGATTGTTGTTTAATCTTTAATACTTCAAGGATGTCCTCGCTACAAGTTACTGGAGTGGCTCCTAGTTTTAAGAATTGATGTACACCACGACTAGTGTTGTGAAAAATATTACCCGGGACAACCATCAGGTCTCGATTGTAGTCGACAGTCATACGGGCAGTAATTAAAGTGCCAGATTTTTCAGCAGCTTCAACCAATAGAGTGGCCTGACTGATGCCAGCTACTAATCTATTTCGTTGCGGGAATGACCATTTGGTCGCCCTAAAGTCTGGTTCAAATTCAGATAGTAAACCACCTCCCGACTCTAAAATACGACGAGCTAAAGATTTATGGCGGGCGGGATAAATGACTTCGTCATTTATCCCGCCCCCAGGAATCGCTAATGTATAGATATGGTTACGCAATGCTACTTCGTGAGCCAGAGAGTCCATCCCTAAAGCTAAACCTGACACTATGCCTAAAGGATAATCTCTCAAACCACTGACTAATTCCTCCACGACTTGCTTACCGTAGAGAGAGTATTTGCGCGGTCCAACGACAGATAGGAGAGTTAGATCAGCGGTTGGTAGTTGGCCGCGGTAATATAAGGCGGCTGGTGGTTGCGGGATTTCCTGCAAGCCTGTCGGAAATCCCGCTGCCGCTAGCCTGTGAATAGGAAAGTCCATAATTATTAATATTTTATCATGGGCTCGTTAGAGATTGACAATATCTAAATTTCATGTATTATGTTGAAACTCTGCGTAATTGCTAGCGCTGAGTAGGGAGCACGCCGCTCCTACCACCCTGTCGTACCCAATGACGGCAGGTGCGTGTCTGAGTGAGGTTCATGACCCCAGTCACACAAATCTGAAGGTCCACGTGACGAGCAAGACCTCAGTCGAGCGCTTTTGAAATATCGCTTGGCTCTACATCAGATTGTGATTCGACACGCTGGCCTGGTGGCTACTGCATTTCATCGCAGAGCCATCAGGTCTTTTTATTTGTATAAAACCTAGCGTAGGCAACTAAACCTGTGATAGAATTTTTTTATGGGAAAAAATGAGACTTTTACCAAGGACGATGCTCCTGTATAGACTGAAGTAATAAATAGAAAATATGATGCAAAGAGAGTCTGCACTTGAGCGGCAGGAAGGTGAAGAGGGAAAAGAAACTATGTTGCAGCCAGATGTTGTTGACGGTTTACAGAGAGGTTATGCAAAAATAGTGAAAGAAAGAAAACGGCAGTTAGAAAGGAATAAAAAAGACAAGTCGAATAGTGAAAAGGAAGAATTGAAAATTAATAATCAAGATATGTCAGAGAAATTTCCCACACAATCTAACCAAGAGAAAAATAATGACAACGAGATTGAAGAAAATGACACTGAATACAGTCAAGAGATTTTAGAGCGGAAGAGTAAGATAGATGAGATCAATACTTTGGTGCGTGAAGGTAAGATGGATACCACCGAGGCTGATGCCAAAGTGTTAACGCTGGAAGGACAGATTTATGAATATGAACGAGAGCAAAGAGATGCGGAAATTAAAAGAGAGACAGAAAAGTTGAATAAACTAAAGAAAGAAAAAATCAATGCTCTCAAACAAGAGGTAGACCACATTAATGACAAAGAAAGAAACTTCACTATCCATCATGATGAAAATGAAAATCTAGTATTAGATAAGGAGTCTGAGATTCGTCGCCTAGAAAGAGAGATTGGAGGTGATTCTGTGTCGACCGAAGGTGGGGAGGTGGGCGACCAAGAAGAAACAGCGGAATCAGTAGAGGGTGAATCTGAGGTGGAAACTGCTGACACAATACCAAAAGGTCATCGTGTAGCCACGGTTGAACAGGCTACTGAAACGGTTGAGGGGGTACGCAACCGTGAGTACATAGCCGCTAAATCCGACTTTAAGCAAGCTAAGCGTGAGTACTTAGAAGCTATAACCAAAGAAAGTAAAGGAACGAAGAAAATGTTCGGTTTTCGTCGAGATAGAGAAGCTGAAGAAGCTCTGTCTCAAGCTTCAATATTAGCTCGTGATAAGTATAAAGAGGCTTTTGGACAACTACGAGAAGCTCAACTTAATAGTGGCGCTTACCAACAGATAGAAGCAAAAATTGGTGAAGGGGCAATGGAGCTTGCGATTGGTGACCGGTATGTGTGGGATGTTGTGCAGAAGAGGATTGAAATTCAGTCGAGTCAGTTGCCAGAATCAGCTCAAAAGTTGAAGAGACGGTTGGTAGAGAAGTTGAGAGAGCATCCTAATGTGGTCAAAGGGGTGGGTATTTTTGCCTTGGGAGTTAGTGTTGGTGCAAAGTTAATGAATCCTCTAGGGGCTGGTGTTGTGATGGGAGTAAATTGGCTTGGTGGGAAAATGGTAAAAAGGGTCGAGAGTGAACATCAGGAACAAAAAATAGATATTGCTAAACAAATCAAAGCTAATGTAGCCGCTTTTGAAGAATTAGAAGAACTATACTTAGAAAGTGCCTCTAATATAAAGAGCGCAGAAAGTGCTAAGAGGTTAGCTACACTAACGGCCGTGTTGACCATGGCTGGTCCACAAATCGTTGAATCAGCTTCAGAATATATTGATTCCTTAAACCTAGGTTCGGTTGAGGTTGATTTAAGCCCCAGCCCAATCCCAGAAGCTGTCTCGCCCGATGGTGGAGCTTGGGCGCCACCGGACAATGTGCCTATGGATGGGGTAGATTTACCGTCAGATGGACCTGTAGAAACTGGTGATCCAGTCTCATCTCAGTCCAATACGCAAGTCATTGGTGATGATAGGTGGTCACAGTCTAATCTTGATTTGAATAACGACAAGACAGTTTACAATCTTGACCCTGACGCTCCAACATTCACCGCCGATAACATCAAAGAAATGAGTGAAGCACCTAAGGTGTTTGATACCAGTACTGAGGGTTGGGATTTAAGTCAGGGTCCAGACGAGATTGGGGCAGTAGAGTCTACTCCAAGTGCACAAACAGCTGTCTCCGCGGAATCACTGGCTAACATCGAGACAACTCATGAGGTGCAAAGAGGAGATACTTTATCGGAGACACTTCTGAATAACTTAAGAGAAAGACTAGACGCTGGTGAACTAAAGTTACCAGAAGGAGTTGATCGTAACGGCTTGGCAGCCAAGATGTATCAAACCTTCCCTGAGTTCACTAGTGCTCAGGATGTAGCACCTCGATTAACCCCAGAACAATGGGTCCAACTAGGAGTGGGTAGTGGTGATCCAAATCTTATTTACCCAGGAGAAACCATTGATATGCAAAGTCTGGTCGAACTAATGGAAGGTACGCAGCTTGACGGTGTATCACCTGACGCTTCTACTGCTGTAGATACTACTGGAGTTGTAGAAGCGACTGGTTTTGAGGGGGCTGAAGCAAACAGTAATACACCAGTGACAGCTGCTGGGGTTGAAGGGGAGGTTGTCACCGAGGGTTATCCAAGAGGAGTAATCATGCCAGACGGGTCTGAACAAATTGTAAATTCTCCAGAAGAGTTTGAAGCTGCTCGCGAAGCGGGGGCAGTTTGGAGTGGTACTGGAGAAGCTTCGGTTGCAGGGGCTCAAACAGAAGGTGTTGCATCGGAGTATAACTTAGCTGGTTATCAAATGAGTGAGCAGTATCAAGACCAGTCGTATGAATTTTTAAGATTGGTTAACGAGCAAGGAGAGCCAGTCAAAGTATATGATCACATAATAAACTTCATCAATCGTGGAGTTGAGGAGGGTAAGATGTCTCTGCCTGATGATATGTCGATTGGTTTTAGGGATTATAACGACAATCTAGAAGGTTATATAGCTGAACGGTTACCTGATTTGGGTGAAGGGGTAATGATTGGTCATACCGACGCTTTAACTAGTGATGAGTGGCAACGACTTGGTATTGCGAGTGGCGACCCGAGAATTTTGTCAGTTAATGACACCTTACCACTTGGAAAATTAGTAGAATTTATTTTTACCGGAAACAAGGAAGTCTTGTTTAGTAATGTATAGTTTATGTCTGAAGAAAATCAAACCAACAAAATAGCAGAACTACTAGGGCTAGAAAAAATGACGCCAGAGCAACAAGAAGCTCTACTGGCTCGCTTTGGGAGTTTGATACTAGACTCATCACTAAACCGGCTACTAATTAAGCTAGACGATGCTCAGGTGGGAGAACTGCAAGATTATATGGAGTCATTACCCGAGACCGAAAACATCCTTGTTGCTCTGGCTGAGAAATATCCAAACTTTGAAGATATTATTAAAGAAGAAACAAAAGCTTTGCAAGACGAAGTGGAAAAGGTGCTGGGCTAAAAAAGAACAGAGGTGCGACCTTGAGGAGACACTCTGTGTCGGAAAAGGTCGTTCCTCGGTTATTATTAGCTTTATATCTTAAGTCTCTCGTGTATAATCTGACATTATGCTTGATATTAAATTCATTAGGGAAAATTTAGACGTGGTAAAAATGGCGGCGACTAAGAAAAAGTCGAGTATTGATTTGGATAGACTGATAGTAGTAGATGATTCTCGCCGATCACTAGTGAGTCAAATCGAGGAAGAGCGAGCTAAACAAAACAAAGTCTCGGAACAAATTCCCATTACCACTGATCCTGTAGAAAAACAGCGATTAATTGGGGAAATGCAGATAGTGAAGGCGGCAATTCAGCAGGATGAAGATAAGTTAAAGCCAGTGATGGAAGAATGGCAGTCTTTAATGTTACAGGTTCCAAATGTCCCAGATATGTCAGTTCCAGACGGAGACTCTGATGAAGATAACGAAGAGTTTAAGATTTGGGGAGATCAGACAAAATTCTCTTTTACAGCTAAAGATCACGTTGATTTGATGCAAGATCATCAAATGGTGGACTTTGAGCGTGGATCAAAAGTGCATGGTTTTCGTGGTTATTACTTGATCGGTGATGGAGCACGATTGTCATGGGCAATTTGGAACTATGCTAATGACTTCTTTCAACAAAAAGGTTTTACTCCGGTACTACCACCTTCAATTGTACGCAAGGCTAATTTGTATGGTACGGGCCATTTGCCTAATGAAGCTGATGATGTATATCGTACCCAAGATGAAGATTATTTGATTGGTACCAGTGAAGTGTCAGTAATGGGTTATCGTAGTGATGAGATTTTAGATAAGAGTGAGTTTCCGATAAAGTATCTAGGTTTTTCTCCTTGTTATCGACGGGAGGCTGGTAGCCACGGTAAAGACACTCGGGGTTTGATTCGAGTACATGAATTCTACAAGCTCGAACAAGTGATGCTTTGCGAAGCGTCACATGAAGAGAGTGTTAAGTGGCACGAATGGCTAAACCGTAACACTGAGGAATTTATTGAATCACTAGGTATTCCTTACCGGACAGTGGTGAACTGTGGAGGTGACTTGGGACAAGGTCAGGTTAAAAAGTATGATATTGAGCTATGGGTGCCCGGAGAACAAAAATATCGAGAGATTAGTTCTGCTTCATACTTCCATGACTTCCAGACTAGACGATTTAACATTCGCTATCGTGACGAAGATGGAAAGATTCGTTATGCCCACTCACTAAACTGTACTGCCATTCCGACTCCGCGCATTCTGGTGTCATTGATGGAGAATTTTCAACAAGCGGATGAAAGTATTGTTATCCCTGAGCCACTTCGGTCATACTTTGGAAAGGATAAAATTGAAAAATAATTGTTGAAAAACCGGTTCGCTCAGCGAACCGGTTTTTCAATTGATTCGTGATACCATACTGACATGAGTAGTCGTCGACAAAAAATCAGACCAGAAACTAAAGTCTTGTTAAAACAAATAGGAATCGGTGCTTTGGTTTTTGGTTTATTGGCATTATTTATAACTGGTGTTTGGCACGGTACAAGATTACCGGCAGTTACCATCGATGAAATTAATGTTTATGGAGGCGAAACTATTAAGCATAGAGTAATTGAAGAAATCGTAGCAGCTGAGCTTAGTGGTGATTATCTTGGGTTGATACCCAAGCGTTTCACTTGGACGTATCCAGAGTCGAGGATTATTGATTCGGTTAGTGCGATTGATCGAGTACATAGTGTTGAAGTGTCTCAAACAAAACGCGCTTTATCTGTAAGTTTTGATGAATATGTGCCATATGCTCTGTGGTGTGACGGGGATTTATCCTCAGAAAAATGTTTATTTCTTGATGAGACAGGGCTGGCTTTCTCAAAGGCGCCAGTTTTGTCAGGTGGTACATACTTAAGATTCGTGACTTCAGGAGAGCAAATGGAAGTCGGTAAGTTAGTCTTACCATTTGATATATTTTCAATGGTAAATGAATTGGTGGAATTACTAGCTGCTAACGATTGGTACGTCTCGCGCGTAGAATTAGATAACGTGGGAGACGCTTTTTTAACAATAGTTGGCGGTGGTGAATTAAAGGTGACAATTGCAAATCCACCAGAGGAAATTGTTGATAATCTTCGAGCTATCTTAGCTTCACCCGAATTTTCTCACTTAGCCCCAGGTAATTTCCAATACATTGATTTGAGATTTGGTAGCAAGGTTTATATAAATGAAGAACCCGCTGTTCCAGAAATTGAAACAGCGAGTAGTACTTTAGGCTAAAGCCAGATGTTTATATTTATACTTGGTTTAGTGGTGCCAAGCTTGCTCCAATAACCAACACCACAAAACCAAGTAAGGTGGCCGGTAGAGCAAAATCACAGTTTATTTTGCAGATAGTGCCAACTAGGCCAAGTGCAAAAAATACCAAACCAGAAATAACCAGTAGGTTTATGAGGTGTCCGGTGTAGCTATGAATATTTTTTTGCATTTCCTTCCCCTAAATTATAAGAACAAAGACACAAGTGCGACTTGCAATTAGTGCTGCCCTCGGTACAATGCCACGACAATGAATTTTTGGCAACAATTACCCAAACCCTTTCTAGCTGTGGCGCCAATGGCTGATGTTACTGACGCGCCATTTCGACGTATGTTGGCCAAGTACTCAAAGTGGAATGGTGAGTGGCCAACTGATAGTGAGTCTAAAAAGCCAGTTGGTGGTCCTGATGTAATGTGGACGGAGTTTGTAGCGGCTGATGGTCTGGTGCGGGCAACACCGGAGGGTAAGAAAAAATTAATGGCAGATCTGATGTATTCAGAAGCGGAAAGACCATTGTGGCACAGTTGTTTTCCAGTACGCCTGAACATATGGAATACGCTGCCGGATTGTGTCTTGAACTAGGTTTTGATGGAGTTGATATCAATATGGGTTGTCCGGATCGAAGTATTGAAAAACAAGGATGTGGTGCAGCGATGATTAAGAATCCAGCAAAGGCTAAAGAAATAATTCAAGCTGCAAAACGAGGAGCAAGAATGGGGAGAGTCGATGGTATACCAGTCTCGGTAAAAACCCGGGTAGGTTATTATCAGAATCAACTTGAAGAATGGCTACCAGCGATTCTCGCTGAAGCTCCGGCGGCAGTAACTATTCATGCGAGAACACGACAAGAACTCAGTAAGGTGCCAGCTGATTGGGAGCGAATAAGGCGAGCTGTGATGATTCGTGATGAGTTGTCAGTTGATACTTTAATTATTGGTAATGGTGACGTGCTTTCTTTGGCTGACGCTCACCATAAGGCCAAGACTTATGGCGTCGATGGAGTGATGGTGGGACGAGCATTATTTGGTAATCCCTGGTTCTTCAACCCAAGTAAGAGTTTACCAGTGCACCTAACTGCCTTGCCGACTCACGGTGTCAATCGCGATAGTATTACTGCAGTTAAGGAAGAGGAGGTCGGGGTGGAGTTTGTGAGTATTCCCGAGCGGTTACGGGTACTAGTTGAACGCACCAGGTTATTTGTCGAGTTGCTACCCTTCAAG
This sequence comes from Candidatus Kaiserbacteria bacterium, assembly GCA_020428815.1. Taxonomy (GTDB): domain Bacteria; phylum Patescibacteriota; class Minisyncoccia; order Phycocordibacterales; family UBA918; genus OLB19. The sequence continues at coordinate 49,546 of JAGQMC010000042.1, read as the reverse complement.
AATTTTTCAATTATGAAGAAACATTACAAAGCCTACGTGAACTCGTTTGCTGGAGCAGCTGATTTGAGGATAAAACTAATGGAAGCTGACAGTCCACTAGAAGTGGAGCAGTTGGTGGAAGAGTATTTGTCTGCTGTGAATATAAATGGTCAGTAAGGTGATTCACTGATACACTAATACAGATGAATGAAGTATTGCATGCAAACATATTTTTTGTGATTGCCAGTGTAGCGACAGTAATTTTTTGCATATTAACTTGTGTTATTTTGTACAACGTTATTAAGATTACAAAAAGCATCAGATCAATTGTTGATAGGATCGATGCTGGTAGTGAAAAGATTGCTGATGATATTGATCACTTACGCACCGCTATCACAGATGGAGGTTTTTTTGCCAGCATACTTCAATTTATAATGAAATTAAGTGGCACTGGTAAGAAAAGAACTAGACGCCGCAAGAAAGACTAATTTTAATATTCATGGCACAAAAAAAGAAAAAACACGAATTATCGTCAACAGAAAAAATTGGTATCGGGGTTGGTTTAACAGCCGCAGCGGTAGCGGCCGCTGGAGCTTATTTTTTGCATGGTAGCAAAAATGCTGCCAAGAATCGTAAGACAGTAAAGAGTTGGGCGTTGAAGGCTAAGGCAGAAGTGTTGGAGAAGTTGGAAGACGCCAAAGAGATGACTCAAGAAGAGTACGAAGAACTGATTGGTAATGTAGCAGCAGGTTACGCGACAGTTAAATCTGCCACCAAGAAGGATTTGAAGGAATTCCAGACTGAAATGAAAGAGCATTGGAAGGCAATTGAAAAATCAGCTAAGCCAGCAAAAAAGGCGGTCAAAAAAGCTGCTAAGAAGATAACTAAAAAACCAACTAAAAAAGTCGCCAAGAAAGTAGCCAAAAAAACTACCAAGAAGATAGCGAAGAAAAAATAGGATTGAGCTAAAAGAGGCGCCGGCAAAGCCGGCGCCTCTTTGCTATGATATAGATAATGAAGAAGTTTTTACTAACCACGGTCATGACAGCTATTGCAGCTGGGTTTTACCATGCTTCAACCTTGATAGATACTGATGTGACAGCAGAAAACACCAAAGACAATCTGACTGAGGTCGGAATCAGTATAAAAAATGGTGTGTCTGATACAGTTTTGGAAGTTTCGGATAAGGCTAGGCAGGAAGCAGAGGAAAGTGTGGTGATGGTAGTGGAGGAGTCAGACGTCACTTTAGGTCTAGAGCCAGACTCATTGACAGGCTCAGTTGTTAGTAATCTGTTGTTTAACCAAGATGACAAAAAGTATGATCTTAGCGCTAAAGATTCGACCGTAAATACTGAATTCAATTTAACTAACGACGCTGAGTCTGTAGATGAAGTTGAGACCAAATACAAAAAAGAAATTATTGAAATCTATAAAGAGGCGCCGCATTTGCTTGATCCAGAAGAATTAGAGAAATATTTAGAAGAGTACGGTTATACCAGTGATGATTTTATTGAACAAATCTGTCGGGTTTTGGACGGGTCAGAATAAAGAATGATTTGTCATACTTCGACCCTAGTATTGTGCCTTCTAACAAAGATTATGTCAGGGCCATCTTTGATTATTGTAGTTTGTGGTTAGTTTCAAATTCTGAATATTGACTGACTAAATGACAAGGGTGAGGTATACTACTTTCCATGTCTGTAACAGGAGCTTTATACCGCAAATACCGGCCACAAAACTTTGCCGAAGTGCGTGATCAAGATCATATTGTAAAAGTATTAGAGGGGGCTATTAAGAAAGGGGAAATACCTCACGCAATGCTCTTTTCAGGGACTAGAGGTACTGGTAAAACCACGCTTGCAAGAATTTTTGCTAAAGCAATTGGTACCGCTGATTTAGACTTGTACGAAATTGACGCTGCATCAAATCGTGGAATCGATGACGTTCGTGAACTAAAAGAAGCAGTTCATACGTTACCTTATGAATCTGAGCATAAGGTGTATATTATCGACGAGGTTCACATGCTAACCAAAGAGGCTTTTAATGCTCTACTTAAAACTCTTGAAGAACCACCAGCTCATGTTGTCTTTATTTTAGCTACAACGGAGGAGGATAAGTTGCTTGATACTATTTTGTCACGTTGTCAGGTGTTCCGTATGCACTCACCTTCACGGGCTGTGTTGGCTGAAATTGTGACAGATGTAGCCAAAAAAGAAGGGTTTAAACTTAATCCTGACGCCGCAGATTTAATTGCTATGGCCGCTGATGGTTCATTTCGCGATGCTCTCGGAGTGACTCAAAAAGTCATTATGGCTTCGGGTGACAAAATTGGTGATGCCGATGAAGTGGCGGCAATTATTGGCGCGCCCAAAGTGGCTACGATGCAGAGTTTATTGACTGCGTTACATACCAAGCAAAAGACGGTTGCCTTGGAAGCAATTCAAGAGGCAGTAAAGACGGGGGTAGATATGAAATTGTTTGTGCGAGTTCTACTGGAACACGTGCGAGCGGTCATGCTGTTACGAAATTTGCCAACTAAAGAAAGTGATATTTTAGCTTCATTTGGTACCGATACACAGCTGAAAATTAAAGACATCGTCGCAGAAGAAACATCCATCAACTCACATCTGTTGTTAAGATTACTCGAAGCCGCTGAGCTAGTGTCTCGTTCGCCTATTCCTCAGGCGCCGTTAGAGATTGCCATTATTGAGGTAACAGAATAAAGATGGAAATTTACTTTATTAGACACGGCGAAACGAATGGTAATGTTGCTCGGCGTCACCAAGCTGAACATAGCCCACTGACCTTTAAAGGAGAAGAGGAAGTGCGAAAGGCCGCTTTGCTGATTAAGGCTTTAAAACCAACTCATCTAATGACCAGTTCTCTGGTACGAGCACTAGATACCGCTAAAGTAATTGGGAAGGAGTGTGACTTAGTGCCTGATACATTTTCTTACTTAAACGAGCTCAAACGACCAGACAAATTGTATGGGAATTATCACTTTAGTATCGGCTCATTTATTTTTTATTTTAAATGGTTTCTCGGAAGAGAGGGCAAAGAGTCTACTGATGGTGAGTCTTACGCAGACTTACTTAAAAGAATTGAGATAGTAAAAGAAAAAGTGGCCAGCTTACCGCCCGATGCTAAATTAGTTATCGTGTCACATTCAGTCTTTATTAATTTTTTCGTAGCACACATGTGTCAGACAAAGAAGTTGAATGTATTTCAAGCTACAAAGACTTTCTTCAATTTATTAACTATGCCAAATACACAAATAAAAGCAGTGACTTATAATCCAGAAACTAACTCAGGTCAGTGTGCTTGGTCTGTTAATTTACAGAATTAACTCACTTGAATCTTTCATAGATTCTGGCAGTATAGTGCGACTGGTGCGAAAGCTAGCGCAATCGCACCGATTACCTTGCCGGACACGTCTAGTGGATAAGCGTTTTGCTTTCAAAGCTGCCAGATCATCTAGTGGTAGGATGCGAGTTTCTGGCACTCGTCACCTAGGTTCGAATCCTAGTCTGGCAGCTTTGAACACAAAACAAGACGTCCGTAAAACAGTCTTCTTACAGAATCTGTACATCTTTTGGAAATTTCTCATAAACTCAAAATTTCTCAAAAGGTCTTGCAAAGTGACATTTAGTCACTCCTCACCCAGGCTGTTTTACCTAGCACCAAAAACTGGGGCTGAAACATATGGTAGATTGTTTCAGAGGGTTTGTCAGGTATTTTGCGATTGAAAGGAGTAAAAATATCGACAACTTGTACTGAAGCTGCATGCTTCGCATATCTGTCGGGCATACATTCCAGCGGACTTTAGAACTTTGATATACTCTTTTCATGAACTGCAGATTTTGTGATTTAGAGAAAAAAGAAAAACAGCGAGTCTTAGAGGTTAGAGAAACTTGTACGGTAATATTTAGCAACCCGCGACTAATGCCCGGTCATTTGCTCATCATTCCCAAACGACATGTACTAAACTTGAGTGAACTCACTGTAGAAGAAAAACAAGAGTTATTTGATACAGCAATTGAATATCAAGAAAAAATTTTGAAAAGCGTAGCTTCTGGGTGCGACCTGAAACAACACAATCGACCTTTTATTCAAGAAAACGACCTCAAAGTTGATCATGTGCATATCCACTTACAACCACGTGAGTACGAGGATGAACTATATCTAAAAAGCCATATTCATGACCGAGAAATATTTAAACCTTTACCTCAAGAAGAGGTTATGACGTTAATTGAATTGTTGAGATAAGTTCCAACATCGTCCCAAACCAGCAAGACATGACAAATGTCACTTAATGTGCTATTTTACGTTAGTAAGTTTGTTCAACCAAAACATAGCGAGGAAGATGGAAGCATGGCTAATTTGTTTAAAGCGTTCGCACTGCTGTTCTTGAGGTATGTCGTACAAATGAATGCTCCGGGATTCCTTTCAGGTTTGATGGCGGTGGTCGCTATTGCCATCGTCAGCCTGAGCGTACTGAGTTATCTGAATATTTTCGATATCATCAGTGCTGCAACTACCGGGCAGCCAGTTTCTCATCCGGTAGCAACAACTTTCATCATGTTGTCTCTGTGTTACCTGATTGGTGCGGTGATGGGTGAAATGGCTGCCGATCCGACATTCCGCGAGTATATACTTTCTTGGGTTATTCCCAAGTAATCACGTCTCGTTGCTGGGAGAAGTCTTAGCAACGAGACTTTTTATATTATCAAAAAAGTTCTAACGTGGCCCCAAACAGCTAGCATTGACTTTTAACTTAAATCGTGTTATTATGTATATAAGTTCTTTTCATATTTACCATAGCTTCAAGTCAGTAAAAGTTTGTTGATTTTAAGCTATGGTAAACCTAAGATTTTGGGAGCCCGCTAGCGAATGACGAAAACCGTAAGGAGAAACCGTCATGAACAAGCAAGAGATGAAATTTTGGGCACGCATGTTCGAAAATACACCGAACATGTCTCCGGAGGTGATGCAGGGCTGGATTGACAATCCCAAGGCCCTCAAGAAACTTCTGTCTGGACTCGTTCCGGCAGAAACTCGCCTCACCAGCCTGACCTCGCTCGGCGTCGCCAGCAACACCGTCAATCCGCACGACTTCTTCCAGACCCGTGAAGGTTTGTGGACGTCGAACAACTTCAACGACTACATCCTTTCTGGGTTATCGAAGAAGAAGGTGTCGGTGAATGAAATGGTCGTCGGCTACGCTGACTTGGCTCAATCCGCCAACGACGCCGAGATCGGTAGCGAACTCCCCGAAGGCTACGTCTTCGAGGACGTCGATACGTTTCTCGCTCACCTCGCGACTCTCATCGAGGGTCAGTGGGGTGGCAAGGAAGGCACGCTCCTCAACAATGGCTACGCCAACATCTTCTACGTGAAGGTGAACGGTGAAGTCTTCGCTGTCAGCGTCGACTGGAGCGCCGACTACCGGTGGTGGGGCTGCAGCGCCTATCGCCCCGGTGGCTATCGGTGGCGTGCTGGCGATCCTGGCGATCGGGCATTCTCGGCAACTGCCACTCAGGCCTGAGCTCTTTCAGCCCTTTGAACCTTTGTCCCTCGGACGCTTCGCGCGCCCGAGGGATTTTTTTTGTATAATCAAATTGAAATGTGTGTCATGTCTAGGTTACGGCTTGGGCAGCACATTTTGATCTTATGTATATCTCAGAGTTAGTACGACCACGGTTTTACTAAGTGTAGTGTGCATGGGTCCAGAAAAGAAACAATAGTAGTTGGTGACAATATCTGGTGGACTTTTAGGTCCCGCATATTTATGAGGCCTTTATCTTTCTGTTATTAAGTAAAGTTCAAACATCGTCCCAGACAGTCAGCTCGCTAATTAGATTTATTTATCAACGCGGATTCAGTTCGAATCTCTGGTTTGATATACTCATTGAATGGAAAAACATGTAATTATACCCGCGGTATGTTTGTTGCTTGAATGTGAGAGCAAGTGGTTTGTTGGGCGACGACAAAATACCGGATTTTGTGATGATTGTTTAAATATGCCAGCAGGACATATTGACCCAGATGAGACTCCACGTGAAGCTGCGGTCAGAGAAGCGAGAGAAGAGGTTGGTGTTGATGTGTCAGCAGAAGATATTGAGTTTGTGCATATTCAATACAATCGAAATGTAGACGGTCGGCACGATAGAACTCATTACTATTTTAAAATTGAATGCTGCGACCAAGAGCCAGTAAATACTGAACCGCACAAATGTAGCGAAGTTATGTGGATTCCAGTTGGAGAACGACTGGACGAATTTGTGCCATTTATGAAGGAAGCACTGGAGTCGATGTTGCAGGGTAAGTCTTACTCAGAGTTTTACGAAGAAAATAGCCTTTCATTGTAATTGAGTTCTAACTTCGTTTCAGACAGCCAGTACAAATTCAAAATGAGGTTTCTTTTTGCTCAGGCGATAAGACAAGGTTATAGACCTGATTTGATATTTCCGAGACAATTTTTTGGGCTTTCAGAGGGTCGTCGGTTTTGGTCATCACACAAAGTATGTATGGTGTTGGTTCTGCATAAACAATACCGCAATCATGAAATTGCATACTGTCGGGGGACTGTTTATTTTCTTTGAAACCGAATTTGTTGGCGGTTATAACATTTTCAGGTAGACCATTTACGATACCACTATCAAAAGAGGATTCTGCCAGTAGGGCTAAAGCTTGTTCTGATAAACTTTCTGATAGATAAGTAGCGTTATACAAAATACGGAAGATACCAGCATAATCTACAACAGTTAAATTGTATTGGTCGCTAATTTCGTACGAGGCAGGAATGAGAGTCATGGTTTCATAGACTAATCTGGATCTGGTTTCTGGGGTAACTCGAGCATCGAGATAATCCGAGAGCAGATGTTGGGCTTCGTTATTGGAGTGGACAATCATATTGAATAAAAGTTCCTGAACTGTATAGGTTTTATTTACGGCCAGTCTTTGAGCTGGCGGTACGTTTGCTAAATCTGTGTACTGACCTTCATTTACTATTGTTTCTTGAAGTAGGGCGGGTCTTACTTCTGATAATTTTAAATAGGCGAGTAGCAGAGTGACTTTCATTAGACTGGCTGGTGTATAGCGCTCAGTTTCGTTAATGCTAAACCATCTATTGGTTTCTAAGTCTTGGTAGTAAACCGATATGGTTTGTGCCGATTTAGTTTTTAGATATTCTTGAATAGTTTTTTCAATTTGCTTTTTTTTAGTCAAATACTCTTTGTTCGATTCGTTTATTCCAGGGTGGTCTACTAGTGGATTGGTGTATTTAATACGCCCCATATGTTTAGTGGTCACATCTTGGGTGGCTTCTGGTGATGGTAAGACCTTGCCAGTTAGTACACCAATAGAAAAAAATAACAGGGAAAGAATTACTGTTTTATATGAGATGCTCTTCAGCCAAGAATAAACAACTGTTGTCATTAGTTTTGACGTGATCAACGCCTAACAAGAAGAGAGGAGTGGGTAGATCTGTCGTTTAGCTAGTATACCAAATATTTTTCTTATTAAGAACATAATTGCAAGCAACACTTCACAATTTAAAATCCTGTCTTATTAGAGGTAGTATGAGTATATTATTTATTTATACAGAGATGCTCTATGTCATAATATCGACATGGAGCATCGTATACCATCTGGTCTCACAACTGCAGAAGTGGAGCAAATCAGAAAAACTGAAGGCTTCAATGAAATTATTGAGACTGAAGAGAATCTATACTGGAGATTTGTTAAGAAAATCATCAGCCCAATTCCACTGATGATTGAAGTCGCGTTAGGTTTGTCGATCTTTGTTCAGCGTTGGGAAGATGCGGTGGTCATTGCGGTGCTGTTAATTGTGAATCTGGCAGTTGATTTGTCACAGGAACAAAAAGCCCATAAGGCTTTGTCAATTTTAAAGAAAACATTAGCACCTACCGCGTGGGTGATTCGCGATAATAAACTTCAAGAAATACCAGCACGTGAATTAGTGCCAGCTGATGTGGTTAAGTTAGCTATTGGGGAGGTCGTCCCGGCTGATGTTGAGATAATCAGTCATGATGAGGTGACGGTTGATCAATCAGCTATTACCGGTGAATCATTACCAATCACAGCTACGGCAAAAGACCAGCTTTATTCAGGGTCAATGATTCAAAAGGGTACAGTGTATGCCAAGGTGATCACAATTGGAGTAGCTACTGCGATGGGTAAGAATATTGAACTAGTTGGTCAAGCCGAAGTAATGGAAGAAAGTCATTTCCAGCGGGCAATTTTAAGGATTGGTAAATTTTTAATCATTGTCGCCAGTCTCTTGGTCATTTTTACCTCATCATTACTATTAATTAATGGTGATCCTATTATTGACGTAGCTCGTTTTGCTTTGGTTTTAGCTATTGCTTCAATTCCAGTTGCTTTACCAGCGGTATTGTCAGTGACTATGGCAATTGGCGCTAATTTGTTGGCCCGTCGACATACAATCGTTTCAAATTTTCAGGTAATTGAAGAACTGGCAGGGGTGAGTTATTTGTGTGTTGATAAGACAGGAACGCTCACTAAAAATGAAATAGCAGTCTCTGGTGCCAATGTTTATGGTCAGCATACAGAAGAAGAATTATTCGTATTCGCTTATCTGGCACTAGAAGACGGTGAGCGTTCATCGATTGAACGAGCCGTCCACAAGCATGTCTTGGATAACGGTTTCCAAGAAGCGGCTAATAAGTTTACAGTTAAAGAGTTCTATTCTTTTGATCCAGTCAAAAAAACAACCGAAGCTGTCTTTGATCATGCTGGTGAAGAGGTGCGGGTTATTATGGGGGCGCCTCAAGTTATTGCCCAGTCTCTTTCAGCAGAGACAGACAGTGCCCAATTAATGGCTGACACGGAAGCGTTGGCTGTTGATGGTTTCAGATCTCTAGCAGTCGCTATTAAATGGCCGCGCGGTAATTATCCAGTAGGTTTAATCCCGCTGATGGACCCGCCACGAGATGATTCTCGTGAAGTGATCAAAGAATTAAAGAAACGAGGGGTGGTGGTGAAGATGCTAACTGGAGATAATACAGCCATTGCCCGGTATATAGGCAAATTGCTCAATATTGGTCAGGTGGTAGTCAGTCGGTCTGAGTTAGAAAAAGTAGATGAAACGCCGGATGATAAAGATAATAAAAATTTAATACAAACAACTGACATATTCGCGGAAGTAGTTCCAGCCGATAAATTTAACATTGTTAGTTCTTTTCAGTCTGACGGTCAGATTGTGGCCATGACTGGTGATGGGGTAAACGATGCGCCAGCCTTGAAAAAAGCTGATGTAGGAATTGCAGTTTCAGGATCTACACCAGCTGCTCGTTCGGCTTCCGATTTGGTCTTACTAGACAATGGTTTGTCAGTAATTAAAGAAGCAATTGATTTAGCTCGTCAGACCTTTGCTCGAATGCAGTCTTATGCTACTTTCCGTATTTCTGAGACAATCAGAATTGTATTTTTTATTGCCTTAACGGTACTAATTTTTGACTTTTCGCCACTAACGGCCGGTATGGTCATAATGTTAGCTTTATTGAATGATATTCCCGTCTTGGCTATTGCGTACGACAACGTTCGACTCAGCGACAAACCTGTTCGCTGGCATATCAATGAAACTCTAATTGTGGCTTCGGTGCTGGGAGTGACTGGGCTCATTTCCTCCTTTGCTTTGTTGTACTATCTTGATGTGTCTGGTTGGGAAATAGCCATAATTCAAACAATCTTTTTTGTAAAACTTGATGTGGCAGGTCACTCAACTCTTTATTTGACTCGTGCCGGACGTGGTCACTTCTGGGAAAGACCTTTCCCATCACTCAAATTTTTCTTGCCAGCTTTCTCATCTCGTCTAATTGGTAGCGTCATCGCTTACTTCGGCATTTTAATGCCAGCTATTTCATTGTCTACAATTGCTTTAGTCTGGGTGTATGCAACGGTATGGTTTTTGATCAATGATCAGATAAAAGTTCTAACTTACAAAGTTATCGACTGGTATAAGCAAAATGTTCATCCTCAACCAACTTCACCTAGCCACAAATAAGAAGTATTTGATTTATATATAGTGCGGTATACTAGAGAAATGGAAACTGAAACAACTAGTAAAATTGAGCAATTGGAAGAGAAAATTGATGCTATTTATGATTCTGTTGAGAAAACCCGTAAATATTTTTTGGTCATGATGTGGGTTAGTCTGGCGGTGGTAGTATTACCCGCCCTTGGGCTCATTTTTGCTATACCTGCTTTTATAAATTCCTACACAGCTAGTTTTGAGGGTCTTTTATAAAAAAGTAGTACAATAAGCGGATAAAAATATGAAAAATTTGTTTAAAATTCTGTTATTAGCATTAGGGCTAATAATACTGGTGGTGGTTGTACGGTCTTTATCTGGCGATAAGGTTGAAGTGGTAAATGAACAAACTGTTCCAGAAGAAGAACCAATTGACATTGTGCTGGATTTTTATAATTCATGGCTTAAGGCGATACTATCAACAACTACTGATCCTTACGCTGCTAATTTACACAATTCACCTCTGTTAAGTGATAATTTAAAAACTGAGCTCGCGACCGGACAAACTGAAGAAAATTTTGCTGTGGACAAGGTGTTGTGTCAGTCAGTGGTGCCGCCACGGATTGGGGCTAAACCAATTTTTAGTAATGATACCGAGGGACAGGTGATGGTGTTGCCTCGAGGCTCAGATGAAGCTGGTATGGCGATTGTTACTGTAGTAGCCAAAGCGGGTGAATGGGTGTTGGATAAAATTGAGTGCTCAATGGGTGATGTGTTACCGGAAAGAGAATTTAGTTTTTCTTATGAGGGATATTTACTTAAAGACAGCTTATCATCATTGTTAAATAGTGAAAATTGGCACCTGATATTTGTACAAGATGGGGAGCCTGGTCATGCTGTACCACTATTCTTCGACGAATCATCTGCTTGTTACAACGAAACTGGTGAGTCACTACCGTGTTTAAATGAGCGATTTACAGAGGCGGCTAAGGTATACGTAAAGGGGGAAATGACCGAATCGGGAGTAGCGGTCAAATATTTGGATTTTGTCGATTAGGTAGGTTTTGTAAAAATGGGCCGGAAGCAAAGCTTCCGGACCATTTTTGACTCACTGTTTACTAGCTTTAAAACAGTCTAGACATTTTAAATTACTAGTATCTCGGGGTTGGAATGGAAGCGAAGTGATGGTAGTACCACAGCCCGCACACTCCCATTCACCACTAAACCTAGGCTTCTCGCCAGGTGCTACTGGTATAGCATCGGCTCCAAATCCATCGTCAGCCATTGGTTCGCTGGCCAAGCCAGCTTCTTCTGGAATATCGTAAGGAGGTACTTCGGTCGGAGAGTTAGCGGTTACTGGTTGGTTTTTCTGACTCCAACAAGTACGACAAGTTAGACCAGACTCGCTTCTAGGTTGAAAAGGTAGTTCAGTGATGGTTCCGCCACAGGCGCTACACTTCCAATTTCCTTGATACATTGTCATAGATGGTTCGTATTTATTTTATGAAATTTACTATAGCATACCCCAATCTATCATCAGGAGTGTGGGTTTGCGCAGAGCTTGCTCTGCGCATGCTCGGAGCAAGCTCTGCGCAATGGTATGCTACTAGATATGGCAAGAAATAAATTAGAAGATAGGTTTACTCGCAAATTATCAAAGTCAGGTAGTGGTCGGAGTGTGGCTATGACACTGCCGATTGAGTTGATTCGTAAACTAAGATGGCAACGTGGGCAAAAGGTAACGATTGAACTTCGGGGTAAAGAGTTGGTAATTAAAGATTGGAAAAAATAATGAACATTCCAGATTGTTTTTATCGAGTGAGTGTCAAAGCGCTAGTGCTGAACGAAACTAAGGATAAATTTTTAGTTTGTCAGGAGGATAATGGTCGCTGGGAGTTGCCGGGTGGAGGTCTGGACTTTGGTCAGTCAGTAGCCGATGAAATGAAGCGTGAAATAAAGGAAGAAATGGGTCTTGAAGTAAAACGGATGGCAGATAATCCGTGTTACTTCATCACTGCTAAAATGACCAGGTCAGAAGGGTGGTGCGTAAATGTATTATTTGAGGTTGAGTTAGTCAGTCTTGATTTCACACCATCAAATGAGTGCCAAGCGATAAGGTTCATTAACAAGACAGATCTGCCTGAGATAGAAGTTTTTTCTACCGTGACTGATTTAGCTAACATGTTTAACCCAAAAAATCATTAGTGCGTTGACTTTATTATCTTTGAATGGAATAATCCAGGCCGGCTGTAAGCGCCGCTGTTGGGGCTTTGTTTGTTCATTACAAGGAGAAGACGATGACAAAAAGAGATGTTCATACACCATCAGGTGACGTCGAAGTTGAGGGTAAGCTTAGTCGAAGAGCGCAATCTGACCTCGATGAAATTGACGTGAATAATCCTGAGGATTTTTTGCACTATTTTGAGTCGGGCAAATACCCTTATCTGGATAAAATATCTACCGCAGAGTATGAGGAGCAAAAAAGGCTTTTGCAAATAGAGCTTCTTAAGGTCCAAGCTTGGGTAAAAGATAAGAAAAAGCGCATTATTATTCTGTGTGAAGGTCGTGATGCGGCAGGTAAGGGAGGTGTTATCAAACGTTTGACCGAAAAGCTGAATCCTCGTGGTGCCAGAGTAGTGGCGCTTGAGAAACCTAATGTCGAAGAGCAGGGGCAGTGGTATTTCCAGCGTTACATCAAGCACTTTCCGGACGTCGGCGAAATGACCATTTTTGACCGTTCCTGGTACAACCGAGCCGGAGTGGAGAGGGTGATGGGGTTCTGTACCCCAAATCAATATCTGGAGTTCATGAGACAGTGTCCTGATCTGGAACGAATGTGGGTTAATGATGGCATAATCCTGTTCAAGTATTGGTTTTCGGTGACAAAAGATGAACAGCATAGACGGTTTGAAGCGAGAGCAAATGATCCTTTAAAACAATGGAAGTTGTCACCAGTCGATAAGGCCTCGATGGATAAGTGGGATGAATATACTGAAGCCAAGGAACTGATGTTCTTTAATACAGATACAGCTGATGCCCCTTGGACGGTTATTAAATCAAACGACAAGAAACGAGCTAGATTGGCTATGATGATGCATTTTTTGAATCTTCTGCCATATCCTGAGAAAAACTTTGAGGTCGTTACACATCCAGACCGTTTCATTGTTGGTTCTAGTCGTGATGTTATTGGAGTACAACATCAGATACTCACTGGTACTATTCCACCGAGTCGGCGGCCGAAGAAGTAACGGCCACTCATTTATAGACCGGAGCACAAGCTGTTCCGGTTTTTTTCTTTGTTATACTCTGCTCATGCCAAATGCAAGTAAAAAACACGAATATAAGAGTTTTGGTGGGCACGGGATGGACGTGGGTGTTAATCGAGCTGATGATTTGGATAAGGCTATATTAGGGGAGCTGAAGGACTATGGTGAGGTATCCGTGCTTGATTTAGGGTGTGGAGCTGGCGGACAGGCAGTAAGGATGGCTGCGGTTGGTGCTCGAGTGACAGCACTCGATAAGTATGACTTTAGTCAACAGTTTCTTAATCATAATATAGAGTTTATACAGGGGGATTTGAGAGACCTGCCTAAATTGTTGGCTGAGCGTCAGTTTGACTTTGTGATTTGTCAACGTACTTTGCACTATTTGCGCTATTCTGAGGCCTTGTTATTGCTGCGTTTTTTAAAGCAGATAACAAAGAACAAGCTATATCTATCAACGACAGGGATTGATTCTGAAATTGGGAACAACTACCCAGCTAAAGAAAACGTAGTCGAAGATAGATTTGGAAAGCTGCAAGATTTTACTCAAGAGTTGTTTGGTATAACTGAGTCAGTATGTTTGTACAGTCAAGCAGAGTTTGAGCAATTATTGGAAGATTCCGGCTGGCAGATAGAAAAGTGTTGGCAATCGGCCTTTGGCAATATTAAAGCAATAGGTAAATAAAAACCCACCGAAACTTCGATGGGTGGGAAAGATGGAGTTAGTTTACTCCATGGTAACTAAAATATCATAACCAGTTTCGCTGGTACTAGCTTCAAATCGAAATTTGAATCTAGCTGTTTTCTTCGGGTCATCTTTCAGGTTAGCTATGGGTTTCTTTCGGTTAACCAATTCTTGAGGCAACACGCATTCGTAAGCAAATTCAGGCTGGGAAGATTTTTCTAGTCTCACGAATCTTCTACTAAAATCACCAGCTAAAAGTTTGTAAGGGCGAATGATAAACTCATTTTCATGTTTGCCTGGGTAAAAACTGACAGTTTTTACCCCAGAAAACACGTTGGCGATTCCATTGGAGATCGCTAAGTGTAGTCTGGCGTGACTTGAATAAATCAAGACTTGGCACTGAATTAACTTAAGTTCTGGGATGTCTTCTGGTTGCGACTGACGACTTAGTTCAAGTTCGTTCATTAACTGCTGGCGTCTGTACATTTAAAGTGTCCTTGTGTGATGAACTGGGTGGAGCTAGTTAATATTTAAATACATATTCCCAAAAAGTCAAATCTGTGGGCGTTAATAGCTAGGTGTTTCTTGGTTTTGTGCTATGTTATGTAGTATTAGAAACTGTTCAAAGTCTGATATAAAGAACGAAAATGACTTGTCCCGGGTAGTTGAATGTCAAAATTTGGTCATAAAACTGCTAAAATTTATCAGATTTCTGCCGCAAATTTTGCCATTCTTAGTGCTACGGAAGATATTGAATAGTTTCTTAATTTAGTCTTATGGTTAGGGAGTATTTACAACAATTAGAATTTCAAATTTCAGATTGGCTAAAAAATGTCGGGGTAAGTTCACCAGTAGTACTGATTGAACGCTCTGTCGATGTTAAGTTTGGTGAATTTTCAACTAATGTGGCAATGCGCTACGCTAAGGAGTTAAAAAAGAACCCTCAGGATTTAGCTTCTGATCTGGCTGATTTCCTGAAAGAAAAGAGACTGGACTTTTTGGCCGATGTGACGGCTGTTCAACCTGGTTTTGTGAATTTCTACCTCACGCCAGAGGCTAAAACAAAACACGTGCTAAGTATTTTATCCGCTGGCAACAAGTTCGGTAATAACGAGAGTCATAAAAGTGAAAAATGGGTGATTGAACATACTTCGCCTAACCCGAATAAAGCGATGCATATTGGTCACTTACGCATCAATTTGATTGGTATGGGTATTGTCAGGCTGATGAAAGCGGCTGGAGCAGAGGTGGTAGCTGACGGTATTTATAACGACCGAGGGATTTCGATTGCTAAGGTTATGTACGGTTACTTAGCTCATCGCAAAAAAACTGAATCTACACCAACTGACATTCACTATTGGGCTCTACATAAGGAAGAGTGGGTTACTCCTCTAGAATCAGATATAAAACCGGATGTTTTTGTCTCCGATACCTATGTGCTGGGGGAGCAAGATTTTTCAAATGACGAAAGGGTAGAAAAGTCGGTCCGGCAAATGGTGGTGGATTGGGAAGCTAATGACGAGGTCACCTGGGAGCTATGGCGACAAATCCTCAGTTATGTTTATGAAGGTAATGAAAGGGTATTTCAGCGTCTTGGTAGTCACTGGGATAAAGTTTGGTATGAACATGAACATTACCAAAAAGGAAAGGATTACGTTCTAGATGGTTTAGAGAAAGGAGTGTTTAAGAAGCTGGAAGACGGTGCGGTGATTACTAAGCTGGAAGATGACTACGGACTAAGTGATACAGTGGTGCTTAAAAACGACGGTACTTCTTTGTATCTAACTCAAGATATTGCTCTGACCGATCTTAAAAAAACTACTTACAAGGCTGATAAATTGGTGTGGGTGGTTGGTCCAGAGCAGTCTCTACACATGAAGCAGTTATTTGCAGTGTGCGAGCAATTAGGGATTGGTAATCGAGAAGACTTCACTCATGTGCCGTACGGAAAAGTGGGACTAAAGAGTGCTGATGGCAGCTCAGCCAAGATGTCTTCACGGGACGGTACGGTGGTGTTGGCAGATGATGTGATAGATGAGGTTAAAGAAACCATAATTAAGCGATTTGAAGACGAAGAGCGTCATCAGCCAGAAAACAGAGAAGAAATTGCTGAAAAGCTAGCGCTGGCGGCAGTTAAGTTTGGTTTTATTAAGATGGATAAAATGCAGGACATCGATTTTGATATTGAACATTCGATAGATGTGCACGGAGACTCCGGCTTATATGTGATGTACACTTTTGTGAGAGCTCAATCAATCTTGCGGAAGTCCGCTGGATTTGACGTAGAAGGCGTTAACCAGCCCTCAGAATTAGGAGAAGAGGCCGAGTTAGTCAGGAGTCTGCTTTACTTTGAAGACGTGGTAGCGAAATCCATCGATGATTTGTCTGTTCACCACGTGGCTCAGTATTTGTTACAACTGTGTAGCGATTTCAATGGCTGGTATGCACAGGAATCAATTCTCGATGGTAGCGAAAGAGAGATGTATAAATTGGCTATTGTTAAGTCAGTCGCAGTTACAATCCAAAATGGTCTGGCCCTACTTGGGATTTCGACCATTGATGAAATGTAATAACTACTCAAAATATGGCAGTCGGTAGAATAATTGAAGCTCATCGAACCAACTACACAGTTAAAACTGACAATGAAGTCTTATTGGCTACTGTACGGGGCACTTTTCACGAGGAAGGTACTTTCCCAAAAGTTGGAGATTATGTAGAACTTGAACTTCTCGAAGCTGGTAAGGCCGTGATTGAAAAAGTTCAATCGAGAAACTCAGTAATTAAAAGACGTTCAGCTGATAGTGATGAAGAGCAGGTGATAGTGGCTAATGTTGATTTAATAATTATCGTGATGGGATTAGATGGAGACTATAACCTTAGTCGTCTCGAACGTTATTTGTTACTAGCTGAACAAAGCGAAGTTAAGCCTGTAGTAGTTTTGAATAAGACAGATATAGCGGTTGATTTAGACCAGTGTGTGTCTGAAGTGACTGAGATAGCCGGCTCAGTGCCGGTGTTTAGTGTGTCGGGTCTAACTGGTGACGGTATGGACACTTTACTCGATTATCTAAAAACAGATATGACAGCGGTTCTACTTGGTTCATCGGGGGCTGGTAAATCTACCATTACAAACTGGTTGCTTAGAGAAGAAAAGCAGGCGGTCAATAAGATTCGTGAAGATGATAGTCGAGGTCGTCACACCACCACTTCGAGACAGTTGTTTGCTTTACCAAACGGCGCCTTTTTAATAGATACTCCGGGAATGCGTGAGTTGGGAGTGATTGAATCTGATACGGAAGATGAACTGGCGGTGTTTGAACGGATTGAAAAATTAGCTGAGAATTGCCGGTTTCGCAATTGTGATCATGAGCGGAGTGCAGGCTGTGCCGTTTTAGAAGCGATAGCGATCGGTGAATTGAATCAGCGTGAACTTGATAATTACCACAAACTATTAAGAGAACGCGAGTTTCAAGATAGTAAGTATTCGACTAATGCAATGAGACATCGTGTGCAAAATGAAAAAAGACTCAGTCAAAAAATTGAAGCAATCAAGCGGCAGAGATTAAGTGGTCGGTAGTATTGTTATTAAAAAATAGCAAAAATTAAGCAAACTTTGTTACAATTTTTTCATGAGCTTAGATTGGGAATTAATAATTTTTGTGCTGCTGTTGATTGATAGTGTCGGAGCCGTCTTAATGTCTTGGTTTGGACAGAATTGGTGGCTTTATACTATTGGTCGGTTCTCAGAATATTTTCCACCGGCTAAAGGTTGGTCTGCCGTATATTTAATACTAGTATTATTTATCGGATATTTGATGGGAATTATTTAGAGAGAATCTATTAGAGAAATAAAACATTGGCTTTTTCGTATTATGGATAGCTAATCACTTGCAGTGTATACTTAATAAAATAGTTTAAATTTAGTTTATGTCGGAAGAAAACAACTCAGAAACAGTAGTTAAGGGCGAAGTGGTATCAACATCTAGTATGTTAACAGTGAAAGATTTATTAATCCCAATTTCAATTGTAGTCGCTGGGTTGTTCGTGGGAGCAGGTCTTTATTTTGGTGGTGCGCCCATGGCTCCTGATAAGGAAGAAGTGATCATTCAGCCGGTAGTTGGTGGAGTGAGTGAATTGGCCAAGGCCGCGGGAGTTAAAGAGAAAGCTTTCGATGAGTGTGTCAATAATGGTGATACGGTGGCGGTAGTTGAAACTCAAATGGAAGACGCTTTCGAGACTGGCGGAAGAGGGACACCTTGGAGTATTTTAATAGGTCCAAATGGTAAAAAGTACCCAGTTAATGGTGCTCTTCCGCTCGCTTCTATTAAACAGTTAGTTGAAGTGGCTAAAGCGGAAGCAGCGGAAGGACCTGGCTCATCAGAAGAGGAATTGGCTTATGAAAATATGGATCCTGTGACTGAGTCCGATAATATTAAAGGGAATCCAGATGCGGGTATTGTGATTGTGGAGTATTCTGATTTTGACTGCCCCTTCTGTACCCGTTTTCACGCGACAATGAATCAGGTTGTCAAAGAATACGATGGTGAAGTGGCTTGGGTTTATCGCCACTTCCCACTAGAACAACTACATCCTAATGCCAAGTCAGTAGCGATTGCGTCAGAGTGTGTGGCTAAGCTAGAGGGCAACGATGCTTTTTGGAAGTTTGCTGACAGTTACTTGTCTAATTAATCATGTTTATACCGGTATTAAAACGCGTCTTTAGACATGTCAGATATCGGTGGGTAGTGGTCGGAGTCGCATTCTTAGTTTTGAGTGCGGCTTTGTTGTTGCCGAACTGGTCAGTTTTGTGGCAAATTTTAACTTCGAATAGTTTATCTTTACTAACTAAGTTAGAATTTTTTATTAGTTTATATGCTTCAATTACAACTAACTTCACTATGCTTTCGGCTGGTTATTTATTGCTGATAAGCTTTTTGTTTGGAGTTAATGTTGCGTTATTAACTTTTTACATCAGACGAAGACAAGAAATGACAAACTCAAAGCATATCCATATTGCTAGTATTGGTGGTTTTGTCAGCGCTTTTTTAGGGATTGGCTGTGCGGCTTGCGGATCAGTAGTTTTGACAGCAGTGTTTAGCTTATTTGGAGCTGGTAGCTTGATTGCTTTGTTACCGCTTCACGGAGTGGAATTTGCCTTTATTGGTTTAATTTCATTATTGTTGTCGGTCTATTACATTGCTAAACGAGTGAGTGATCCGCTGGTTTGTCCGGCAAAACTATGACCCCCGACCGTAAATAGAACGGAGTTTTGAAACGTGTTCTTTGTAGTTAGTAGAACAGTGGTATTCACCATTGTTGGTATGAAAATAGAATAAACAATCCGTTACCACCGGATTAAGAGCCGCGACGATTGCTTCGACTGATGGGTTGGCAATTGGAGCTGGCGGTAAGCCTTCATTTTGATAAGTATTAAAAGGAGATTTTATAAACTTGTCACGAGGGTATATTTTTGGCCACCAAGCTGGCTCGTAGGCGTTACTACCTTTCACATATTGTAAGCTGGCATCAAGTTGTAGGGGCATATCAATGAATAATCTATTCCAGATAACTCCAGAAATCTCTCGCATATTGTCAAAGTCACTAGCTTCTCTTTCTAATAAAGAAGCAATAGTCAGGGTGTCTTCAAGAGGGATAATCTCATCCAGTTCTGGCGGGTAACGACTTAAGACCTCGTCGTTAAATTTACTGTTTACTAACTCAGCAACCTCTGACGGTGTGGCGTACTTATGAATAATGTATTGACTGGGGAAATACTTACCGTCAGGCATAATGGGAAACTCAGTGTCTACCAAGGATTTGAATTCAGTTTTTTCAGTATTGTTCCAGCCCAAAATATCGCTAATATTCTTAGCTGCTTCCTCTTTTCTTTCTCCTGGCCAAATAACAATTATTCGACTAACTGGGGAGGCTAGATTTTGGTACCAGTCTTTCGGGGCGAAAATAGCGGCGATTTGGTTCCACCAATTCTGTTTGGAGTTCTGATTGTGGGCTAGATGTTCACTAAAGTAGTTTTTAACTAAAGGGTTTTCTTCAATAGTCTTACTTTCTGGGTCTACTGATATGGGGAATGGCTCATGGCGTTCAACGCTTGCTTGTTCGCTAGCATATTCAAAAATATGGTTTTTAGACTGTAAAAGTAAAACAATCAAAAACGCTGTACAAATACTGGCAAAAACGACAAAGCTATAAGCAGCTCTGATATAAAACTCTAAGTGTCGCATGGCTTAATTATCGCATATTGGCCAGGGCTTAATTGTGAGTTATCAGTCTTTCTAAAGTAGGGTAGAATAGAATAAATTATAATAAGAAATGCTTATATGAGAAAAAATATTATCATAGTTATAGTGGTAGCAGCCGTGCTAATTGGTTTTGGTTATTTTGCGGTTTTTTCTACACCAGCCACGGATAATTTAGAAAATATTAATGAGGCTCAGGATGAGTTATCAAAGACAGGGGAGGCAGTTGAAGCTCCGCAGCCAGTAGCTGGCGCCGGCACCTTTGCTTCACTACTTAATATTGGACAGAACCTAGAGTGCACTGTAAAAGTTAAGATTGACCAAGAAAGTGAGGTAACTCAAGTAGACGGAACGGCTTTCGTTAGTCAGGATCGAATACGATCTGATTACGTGATTAATTCATCAGAAATGGGCCAGATTGTTAGTTCAATGATTGTCAATGGGGGAGTTTTGTATGTTTGGTCTGATATTGATGGACAAACTTTCGGTACCAAGATGAACGTATCAGATACAGATGTTTCAGTAGAACAGTTTGATAAATCACATGAATCACTGGATCAAGAAGTGGATTACGACTGTCAGCCTTGGCTAAATGTTGATAATACTGTTTTTGAACCACCTCAAGATATTCTGTTTCGTGATGTGAATGAAATATTTGAGGCCGGCATGGAGTACGGGACTATCTACGAGGAAGATATGGAATTACCATTCTAGAGAATAAAAAATGCACGGGTCTAGCCTGCGCATTTTTTATATAAATAAGCGGTCTAAGCCAAGAGAGATTAGAACCGTCAGTAAAAATAATCCGGCTACTAAAACTGATGCCGCCGCCATGTCTTTACTTTTTTTTATATGGTCATTGTGTTCAGGGTGGATCTTATCAAGCGCAATTTCAAGGGCGGAGTTTTGTAATTCAGTAATTAGGATCAATGCGTAGGCGCCTAAAATGAACAATATTTCAGTGCCAGTCAGGGGTAGTAGAAAAGCCAAACATATAAACAGCAGTAGCACACCGAGATAAATCTGTGAGCGAAAACCTTGATCATTTAGACTGGCAAATTTTAGTCCATTGAGGGCATGAGTGAAACGTGATAAGTATCTCTTTATCATAGTTATGCCTATATTATGACATATCTTCCATCTTTAGCGGTATCAATATGTCCAAGAGTTTGCCGCTGGTAAGATCTCGATATGATGGATACTAGTTGGAGTGGGATAAAACATTGCTATAAATCTGGTTTGGATTATAAGCGCTTTATGATTCTTCCTAATAATCTTTTTCAGCGTAGATAGAAATGGTTCGCCGTTTACGAGCGCGACCTTTAAATGAGTGTTTGTGAGAACGGTAGATTTTATGGACAATGAATTTTTCACTCAAAAAATTTACCAATTCTTCTTCGCTGTACACATATTCAGCCACCCCCATTACAGGGTGAATATAGCTACCCAGCTCTGGTCCGGGACGTTCCTCAAGCAATCTCTTGGTGTGTAAGTCCTTGTCCTTCAGGAAGGTTTTCATAAATAAGTAACCGCCAGGCACGAGGGTTCGGTATAGCTCATCACGCAGTTTAGTACGCTCTTCTTTGCTAAGGAAATGAGAAGTCATCATGTCTAGGGCTAGAGCTTGTGATTCGTCTGGGGTTGGTAAGGTGTGTCCAGCACTGGCAACTTGATAACTTATAGGTAGTTCTTTTGATGCTTTCTTAGCTTGAGCAATTGCAGCCGCGGATATATCTACACCAATGCCGGACATACCAAATTGCTTATGTAAAAAAATTAGATTACGTCCGTTACCGCAACCAGCATCTATTACACTACTATCTTTATTTAGTAAATCTGCACGGTCTCGTCTACTTAACCATCTTGTGAACTTGGCAAGGTCCTCACTCTCATTAGTGGAAAGCTTCAAGTGTTCGGGGGTGGTGTACTCTTTATCCCAAAAAGTTGCGCCGTGGACTTTGCGCTTTTTCTTTCTAACGAAGTTTGGTTTCATGGCCATAATCTAAGCAACTTAGGATATTTTAATGGAGTTGTCTACCTTTTTATTAAAAAAGTATTAGCTATCCATTTGGCTCCTTCAACTACGACTAAGTTAATAATAATCCAAAAGACTACAAATATAATCCAAATAAAAGGAAGGGACTGAACATCAAATATTCTTTGGAAAAATGGGACGGTAAAGGTAGCAAAGAGTAAAATGGTGCCGATGCCTACGCCTGCTAGAAGGAGTTTATTCTCCAGTAACGAGTATTTGTAAATCGGTCGACTTAAGTCTAGGAAAGAAAAAGCAATGAATAGAGTGTAGCTACCAAAACTAGCAAATAAAATACTGCGAGCTAAGTCCACAGCTAGACCTGATTTTAGAAGGGTCAGATACAATCCGAAGAGCATTAGAGAAATAACAATACCAATAAAAACAGTAAGAAAGACAACTCTTTTGTCGAAGAACTGGCGGCTTGTTTTTTCAGTTTCAATCATACTTTGTCGGTCAAAGGCAAAGGCAATTGCGGGAAGGCTACCGGTGAATAGATTGACCCAAATAATTTGTACCGCGGAGAGAGGTAGGGCTACCCCGGCTAAAATTGCTCCACCAATCAGGATTAATTCATCTAAAGCGTTAGACATTAAATAGACAAACATCTTTTTAATATTAGCGAGAATTTGTTTACCTTCTTCTATCGTGGCGACAATAGTTTTGAAATTATCATCAAGTAGTATCAAATCAGCTACACTTTTAGCAACATCGCTACCTGAACCAACAGCAATGCCAATATTAGCAGCCTTTAATGAAGGAGAGTCGTTGACTCCGTCTCCTGTCATGGCCACGATTTCACCTTGGCTTTGGTGTAGTTTGGTGATGCGTAATTTGTCTTTTGGCGTCACTCTAGCATAAATAGATATACGATCTAAAATCTGAATCAAGTCATCATCAGACAGCTGTTGAAGTTGTTGACCGGTCAGGATATTTGCCACATTTACATCCCAGCCGATTTCTTTTGCAACAGCCAGAGCTGTACCTGGTAAATCACCAGTAGCCATAATCACTTTAGTGCCGTATGAATTTATTCGACGCAGGGCGTCTGGAACTTCTTGTCTGACTGGGTCGTGGAAACTTAAGACTCCTAAAAAGGTAACATCCTTTACGTGGTCGATAGTGATTGAGGACGGGTCAGTGTGCGGAGTCAGCAAACCGATCCCTAACACTCGTCGACCGTAGTGGCTATGCTCTGTAACGGCGGCTTGAAGACGTTCGCGATCCTCGTGAGATAGATAAGATCGATTAAGGATAATATCTGGTGCCCCCATTACTACATGAGGATCCTCAAATTGACTGAGGTGTTTAGGTAAATGAGAAGACGGAACTCGAACAGCAGAAAACTTGTATTTAGAACTAAAAGGGATTCTGATCTGGATTTCTGAACGATCAGCTTGGTTTTGGGTGATGCCGTGGTGGGCAGCGGCTTTAACGATATTCACTTCCAGGTCTGAGCCGTCCATGACCCAGGTTTGATAATCTTCTTCGGGGTTTTCAATCACTACATCACTAGCCGAACGAGCTAACAACAGTATTTCCTTTTGTGTTTGGTCAAAATCATCTTGATGGTTTGAGGGGGTAAAATCTTCTGCCAGTAGTTGCTCGATGGTATCAATGTCAACCAACTCCATGTTGGCTTCAGTCAGGGTGCCAGTTTTGTCAGTAATAATCAATGTAGTTGAGCCAAGTGTTTCAGCGGCTGTTAAACTGCGCATAATCCCTTTTTTCTTGGCAATTCTTTCCACTCCAATGGCCAAAATTGAAGTCAAGCCGATTGGTAAAGCTTCTGGTACAGAACCAACGAAAACAGCAATGGAAATAATCAGCATCTCTGTAAAGGCTCTATCTTGTGTAATGCCAATTATGAATAACAAAATGACGGCAATTAGAGTAAAGATAATGATGACCCAAGTAAGTTTGCCGAGGGCAGACTGGAGGGGAGTTTTTTCAGCAGTGGTTTCGTCCACTAATTTTGCCAGCAAACCAATTTCAGTTTCGTAGCCCGTTTTGGTCACTACTGCGTAAGCCGATCCGTCTATTCCTAATGTCCCAGCGAAAACAAGGTTTTCTCTATCTGGTAGTGGGGTAGTTTCTGATAAAGGATCGATTGATTTTTCTACAGGTAAAGACTCACCAGTCAGAATCGCTTCATCGGCTGTGAAGTTAATTTCTTTAACGATTCTGGCGTCGGCAGTGATCCGAGCGCCGTGAGTAATATGAATCAAGTCCCCTGGTACCAAAAAACGTGGATCAATCTCAAATTCGTGTCCGTCTCTAATTACCCTTGTGCGATGTGTAATGTAAGAGTGTAGACTATTGATAGCTTTTTCAGCTTTGTATTCTTGAATAAAGCCTAAGATTGCGTTGACTAGTACCGCAAAAGCAATGATTAACATGTCAATCCACTCAGCTAACAGACCAGTTATCACTACTGCTACACAAAGAATAATGATTAGTGGGCTAGTAAACTGACTTCCTAAGATAGACAGGGAACTTTTGGTTTTACTGGCTTCAAAGATATTTTCACCTACTTGCTTGAGTCGTTGTCTCGCCTCATTTTCAGATAGGCCATTGACCAAGTCTGTTTTAAGACTTGTTTCTATGTCATCAATGGTAATTGACCACGGACTGTGTGGAACTTTTAGCATTACTTAAGTGTATCAAATAAACTGAGCTGAAAGAGGTTTGTCTGTTGGTGGTTTATGTGCGAATTGCGACCTATATTAATAGGCTATAAAAATAGAGCATAGTTTGGTATGATGGCTACATATGAAAAATCCATGGGTTATTATTGCTGTTTTTACAGTAGTGTTATTTGGAGGGGCTATCTGGCTATCTGGACAAGCTTCCACTTCCAGTAATGAAGGAGTAGAGATTAAGTCTTACGTTAAGGGCAATCCTGACGCAACAGTGAAATTAGTGGAGTACAGCGATTTTCAGTGTCCCGCTTGTGCGGCCTTCCAACCAGTGGTCAAAACTGTGTTGGATGAGTATGGTGATCAAATTAGTTTTGAATATAAACATTTTCCGCTATCAAACATTCACCCTCATGCTCTGGCGGTAGCAATGGCAGTTGAAGCGGCTGGACAACAGGGTAAGTTTTATGAGTTCCACGATCGAGTATTCGAGACTCAGTCTGAATGGTCTGGTTTGGCAGTAATTAATCCAACCTTAATTTCAATTGCAGAAGAATTAGGTTTAAATGTTGAACAGTTTAAAGATCAGATGCGCTCATCAGTTTTGCGCGACAAGGTGAAAAGTGAATTTGACGAGGGTCGTGGACTTGGTGTTACTGGTACACCAACTTTCTTTCTAAATGGACAAAAAATGCAGTACGACAGTTATGAGGCTTTCCTAGGACAAATAGCCGACGCTGTTAATCCAAACACCACTTCCTCTGAGGTGGTAGGCGAAGATGTTAAGTTTGGCCTTTAATCATTGAGGTCTATGAAGATTCTGCTGTGGGCTGGCAATAAACCAATTCCGGAGCTGTTGCGAGTGGCAGAAGAGCTTAAGGACCGAGGTGTATTGGTTGATTTTGGAGTATTGCCAGAAACGCTCACTCAGTGTGACAAAAAATTCTGGGATAGTTTTCAACAATATGACTTGGTTTACTACCGAACGGGTTTGGGTGAAGCTTTGAAAGCAGAACTGGGTCTACAGATTGATAACAAAGTTCCAATTTTAAACAGAAGTGTGCTCAGTAATTACTTGATTTCCAACAAGTTGTACCAAGCAGTGCAGGCGCAAAAACTTGGTATTAAAATACCAAAGACGGTGCCACGACCAATTGACTTTAAGGAAACAGCTCAATCATTGGGTGTACCTTTTGTGTTTAAGGCAGCACATGGCATACAAGGGGATCAGGTTTATCTTATCGATACAGTTACTGATTTCGAAGAAGCAAAAAAATGCACTAAAGGCGACACGTTAGCACAGGAGTATATTCCAAATGCTGGAGATTTTCGCGCTTTGTTTTTTGCTGATAAAGTAAAACATGTATATAAAAGGGTACCAGCTCAAGGAAGTTTTAAAGCCAATGTATCTCAAGGAGGTTTAGTAGAAAGGGTGACAGATGTTGCTTTATTAAAGAGCCTGTCTGCCATAACAGAAAAAATATGTAGACATTATGAGCTAGATGTCGCGGGGATTGATGTAATCGAGCATCTGGTAACCAAAGAGCTATATTTTATTGAATCAAATATCAATCCTGGTTGGCGTGGTCTTGAGGAGAGTGGAGACGAACGGGTGAGTGCTGAAGTGGCTGAGTGGTTAATTGGCCTGGCTGCTAAAAATTAAATTTCATTGTCAAGAGTTGCCAGTGTACAACATGTGTGTTGAGGTGTGTTTTTTTGGAAAATTAGGTGTATGCTTTTGTTTATCTAAATAATATGTTGAATGTTTAGTCGGCGTCTTTAGCTGATTTTTTACTTTCATAAAAATATGAAAAAAGAGAAAAATATTATCTTGTTTGTGATGAATTTGCCTGAAGGGGCGGATACTATCAAGGCGGTAAGAGAATATGAAAAAGAGTTTGGCGGTCCACTTAGAATGATGTTGTTGGTGGATTCTCGCGTCCGTAATACAAGATTTTTAACAGAGACTCCCGGACTAGATATTTACAAGAGTTGTGATTTTTCTAATCCAGATAAAATTGCCGAAGTGTTGCTTGAGTATGAAGATGAATTATTAGCGGTGACCTGCCGGTCTGAAAAACACATTCGTCGTTTCATGCAGGTTATTCCGCACGTTCCATATTTACGTACACCCAATACAGAGTCTTTAGAGTGGGCTAGTGACAAGTATGAAATGAGGAAGCGTTTACAAACTTATGACGCAAAGATTACCCCAGCCTTTACTTGGGTGAAAAATAATACAAAAGTTGAGCGTGACAGAGTAGTGAAAAAGATTGGTTTTCCAATGATAGTTAAGCCGGCTAATCTAGCTGCTAGCTTGTTCGTCACAATTTGCTACCACGAAGAAGAACTTGATAAAACCCTGAGAACAATTTTTAGAAAGATTAAAAAAGCTTACGAAACCGAAAACAGCAAGGCCTTGCCAAAAGTGGTGGCTGAAGAGTATATGGAGGGAGATATGTATTCTATTGATTCTTATGTTAGCTCTCGAGGGAAAGTTTATCATTGCCCGCTAGTAAGACAGAAGACTGGCCGAGAAATTGGCCACGATGATTTCTTCAATTATTTACAAATGACCCCAACAGCTCTCAAATCTGAAACTGTTAAGAAGGCTGAGGCCGCCGCTGAAAAAGCCATTCATGCATTGGGTCTACGAAGTACCACAGCCCATGTTGAGTTGATGAAAATAGATGACGAGTGGAAAATTGTAGAAGTCGGGGCACGAGTAGGTGGTTTTAGAAATGTGTTACATAAACTCAGTTGTGATATTAATCATACTCTAAATGACATATTGATACGGATCCCCAAGAAACCTGTAGTTCCCAAAAAATGCCAAGGCTTTGCTTGTGCTATGAAGTGGTTTGCTGAAAAAGAAGGTAGTATTACTGAACTTAAGGGAGTGAAAAAAATTGAAGAACTAGACTCTTTTCATAAAATTGTGGTTAACAAAAAAGTTGGAGATAGAGCAGTTTTTGCCCGTAATGGTGGCAGATCAGTCTTCAATCTTTTGATGTATAACGCGGACCGGTCTCAGTTACTGGCTGATATTAGACGCGTAGAAAAACTGGTAGAAATCAAAGTGGCCAGTCGTGGAAATGGAAATAACGGTAAAAAGGTGGCCAAAAAAACCATAAAAACTAAAAAGAAGTAGTTGTGGAGTGGGCGGCAGGCAAAGCCTGCCGCCCTTTGCTATTATTAACTGATGTTCAGAACTCGTGATTTTTTATTGTTGTTTGTTACTATTGTATTTTTATTAGTGGCAATTGGTTCAACGGTTCTGACACGTCTTAGTATTAATAATACTGATGATAGCCGTGTGAAATTCACCGAGGTGATTGATAGAGAGTACGAAGTTGAATTGTATGTTCCAGAACAAATAGCTAGAGAAGAAAAGTTGTCTGAAATGCGTCGTAAGGTTGCTGAGAGTAGGGAGGTTGTTATAGCTAGTGCGGATATAAACAACATAAACGATGATGTGTTTGAGGAAACAGGAAGTGATGGTTCAAAATCTGAGACTTTGGGTGTAGTGCAGTGTGACGATTATAAATCTTTTACAGGTTCATGGCCTCAAACAGGGGTTCTAAATGAAGTGGTAGAAGGGGGACGTATATTTTTTGTAGATGGTATAGAGGAAGTTTTTATACCAGCTGAAACTGCAACTGGTACACCAACTATTTTTGAGAAGGTGACTAAAGATGTTATTTTACAGCTGCCTGTCGCTAGTGTTTCAAAGGTAACTCAGCACTGTCTTAAGACTGATGTGATTGGGGTAGCTAAAGACGGTTCACTAATCAGAAACCATGAAGTCGGTCTGTACAGTGTATTTGGGTCAGAGGTGTTGATTGGTTATGCTCTAGACGGTCTACCCATTTACGGTGTCTCGAGTGATAGTCGAGGGATTTGCGGAGAGGTATTAAATGTTGCTGGCTACAGATATGTTATAACAGCCGAGTCTGAAACAATTATCAATTGCTTTATTTCACAACCAGTTGCAATCTAAAGTATGTCTACGTTAATTATTGATTTAGAAACAGTTGGGTTCGATTCCGATAATCAAGATTCCTTATCTCCATACAAAGGTCAAATTGTCTCATTGGGTCTGTTTGATTTGGAACGTGAATTAGGCTCAGTGTATTTTGTTAGCAAGAATAAGGACGATGTATTTTCGGATGATAGCTTTTCTTACAAGCCAAGGGACGAAAAGGAGTTGTTGGAGGATTTTTGGGATAGCGTGAGAGAGTATGATGTTGTGGTTAGTTTTAATGGAAGAGCATTTGATATACCGTTTTTATATATTCGCTCGATTGCTTTGGGGGTTAAGCCATCTATAGAGATAGCTAGACAACGTTATGTAACCAAGCAGCAATGTCCCTATCACGTTGATTTATTCGATGAATTTTCTTTCTATGGCAGTGTTACAAAAAAACCATCGCTGCAGTCTTTATGTGAAGCTTTTGGTATCGATAATCCCAAGCTAGCCATGAGAGGAGAAGATGTTACTGAAACATTTCTGGAAAAAAAGACTAAAGAAATCGCTAAGTATAATGGTCGGGATGTGTTGGCAATTGTGAGCCTGTATCAAAAATGGTTGATAAATCTGGCTCCCAAAAGTTTTATAAATACGTTAGAAATGATTTAAGGTATGAAAGAGTTTCCGAAAGATTTTTACTGGGGTGCTGCCACCGCTTCATATCAAGTCGAAGGTGGCATTGAAAACTGTGACTGGGCAGAGGCGGCACGTGCCAAACGGGTACCACCATGTGGGCGAGCTTGTGACCACTTCAATCGATTTAAGCAGGATTTTGATATTGCTAAAGAGCTTGGACATACAGCCCACCGCTTTTCGGTAGAGTGGGCTAGAATTGAGCCAGAAGAAGGGAAATTTAACCATGATGCAATTGAGCACTATCGTGCGATGCTAAAAGCTTTACATGACAGAGGAATTAAACCATTTATCACAATTTGGCACTTTACATTGCCGCTTTGGTTTACCCAGTCTGGTGGTTTTGAGCGAACTGATGCCCCAGAAATATTTGCGCGTTTTGCTTCCTATGTCACAAAAGAACTTGGTGATTTATGTAATGACTTCTCAACCATGAATGAACCCAATGTGTTTGCTAGTAATGGTTGGTTACGCGGTACTTGGCCACCGTTTAAACGTTTTGCTCTGACAGACTTGGTGTCTATTACTAATTCTGGTAAATCGTATGAACCAAGGTCACAAAAGGGCTTGCGACCACTATTTTTATATTGGAGGGTTCTGAAAAATTTAACCAAAGCACATAATGAAGCTTACTTGGCAATTAAAAAAGTTAACCCAGGTTTGAATATTAGTGTTGTTAAGCATGTAATTGTGTTTGATGCTAACTGGAATCCTTTGAATAAAATTAAGGCGTTAGTCGCTAATTTCGTATGGACGAGTATTTTTATGCGTAGAACGTATCGTCACTGTGATTCGATTGGTTTAAATTACTACTTTTATACTCAATTTGGTGATAAACGTCAGTGGAAGAAGACTGACATGGATTGGAATTTTGCTCCCGAACACATATATGATGCCCTAATGATGTTGGCAAAATACAAAAAACCATTATTTGTCTCTGAATCGGGTCTAGCCGATGCTGATGATTCAGATCGCGCTGAATATATTACTAAACAAGTAGAGGGAGTATGGCGGGCTATTCAGGCTGGAGTAGATGTACGAGGGCACATGTATTGGTCGTTGTTGGATAACTATGAGTGGGCTTTAGGTTTTGAAAAACGGTTTGGTCTAGTGGCTATTGATTATGAGACATTAGAGAGAAAAATCCGACCATCTGCCTACGTGTATAAAGAAATCTGTGAGCAAAATGCCGTAGTAGAATAAAATTAAACTTATTATGACTTGGATATTATTGGCAACAGCTGGACAACTGATAAACGCTGTAGTGGCTATTCTGGATAAATACATTGTGTCAGATGATAAGGTCCTCCCCAAACCTTTCGTTTATGCTTTCTATACCTGCTTGCTGACTGGAACTTGGGTCTTGATTTACTTTCTAGGTTTTATACCTGGTTTAGCTAAGTTAGGAATGCCTTCACTGAGTAATGTGCAAGTACCATCGATTCAGGTGGTGGCCATGTCATTTTTAGCGGCTTACACTTTCTTTATTGCGTTGGTGTCACTATATGACTCATTACGCAGAACTGATGCTTCTACAGCTATGCCAATTATTGGTTCAATATCGGCGCTTTCATCATTTGGACTTAGTTATTTGTTTCTGGATGTAGTGTTACACGACAATTTCATTGTGGGAGTAGTTTTGCTGTCGGTGGGTACCCTTTTGGTGGCTCAGACTTTACCGAAGGCTGATGTTTTTTTGCAAGTAATTCATAGCGGTTTATTTTTTGCTTTACATTACATCACTATGAAAGGTCTGTTTTTGGAAACTAGTTTTGATGATGGCTTTTTCTGGTCAAGAATTGGTTTTGTGCTATTCACATTGTCGCTACTTTTAGTACCCGCTTATTTTAATAAAATTAAGAATCAAACTAAAGAGACTTCAAGAAAAGCTGGTGAGCTAGTACTTATAAATAAAGTTTTAGCTGGTATAGCAGCTTTCATGTTACTTAAGGCTACTGATTTAGGTGATGTATCTGTAGTTCAGGCGCTTGGTGGTCTACAATACGTATTCATTTTGTTTATCACCTTAACGCTTGCACAATGGCTGCCTCCCGCAGCGGCTGATCGTGACATGCGCCCACAAGTATTTTTTAGACGGCTGCTTTATATTGTAATTATATTAACTGGATACATAGTATTATTTACTTAAACTATGAAATGGTTTAGTTGGAAAACAGCTCTGATGATTGTACTTGGAATGGTCGCCTGTGGTCTGTTGTTCCTAATTTTCTTGTTGCAGAAGCCTGTACCTGAACGCATTACTTATGGAGTTTCTTTCAATACTCCCTATGCTCGTGAACTAGGTCTAAATTGGCGAGAAGCATATGATGCTGTTTTAGATGAATTAGAGGTTAGACATTTGCGGTTGGCTGCTCATTGGCCGATGGTAGAACCAAGGCCGAGTATTTATAATTTTGAAGAGCTTGATTATCAAGTTGAAAGAGCTGAGGAAGTAGGGGCTGAAGTGGTGCTGGCAATTGGTCGCAGATTACCTCGCTGGCCCGAATGTCACATTCCGGAGTGGGTGGATAAATTATCAGAAGAACAAGTGAAGCAGCGACAAGTAGAGTACGTGACAGCAGTAGTTGAACGCTATAAACACAGTCCGGCGATAAAAATTTGGCAAGTAGAAAATGAACCATTTTTAACAGTTTTTGCCTATGAACATTGCGGCCGACTGGATAAAGATTTACTTGATGAAGAAATTGCTTTAGTAAAGAAACTTGATGGAACTAGACCAATTTTATTGACTGATAGTGGTAATTTAGGCTCATGGATAGGATCGTTTTCTCGTGGAGATATGTTCGGGACTAGTGTCTACGTACATTTTTGGAATCCTGAGCTGGGGCAGTTTAGAACACTACTGCCTCCTTGGTTTTACCGTGTAAAAGATAATTTCATGCGCTTACTCTATGGAGACAAGCCGACCGTTTTAATTGAGCTGTCAGCCGAGCCTTGGTTAATTGAGCCAATTGTCGAAGTTCCAATTGAGACTCAGTTTACGAGAATGAATTTAGAAAAGTTTGTTGATATTCTAAGTTATGCCGAAGATACCCGCTATGACATGCAATATTTATGGGGAGCTGAATGGTGGTATTGGTTACACCTCCAAGGTGAATCAGAAATGTGGGAATATAGTAAAACTTTGTACGTAGATTAAACTTTAGTTTTCCTCTTCTTTAGCCCCTCCAGGTGGGTGTTTGCTGGTACACTATATATAAAAGAATAAAACCATGATGAGTTTCCTAAAGTTCGCATTTTCCTTTCTGTTTGTTCGTAACTGGCACACTGGCCAGATGGAGTTGTCACGGCCGCGACTCGCTTTATTTTGTGCCGCTTTATTCTTACTAATGTTAGCCCTTACCATTATCAGTGTGTTACAAGCTCCCGTTCTGTATGTAGCACCAGTATGAAACGTTTCTTAACTATTAGTTTTGTTTTTCTTGGTCTGGCTTTATTGGCTAGCGTATTCGTTTATGTTTTTGTCGCAAGTTTAAGATAATCACTTTGCAGGCTATAGAAAAGACCGTATACTATAGAAAATAAGATAATATATGACAGTTTTTGCAAGATTTCGTGCTTTGCCAGATAAAGACAAGGCCGCTTTAATAAGAAAGTTAGTACAAAATGGTACTCCTGATTTTGATTATTTTTATTTGATCGGTCTTTCTACTTTGATGGCTACTCTTGGCCTCTTGTTGGATAGTGGTTCGATTGTAATTGGTAGTATGCTAATCGCACCGTTAATGTATCCGATTCTTGGGGTATCAATGGGTTTGGTGATGATGGGTGACAATGTCACTCTACTTACCAGAGCCGTTAATACGTTAGTTAAGTCTCTGGGGGCCGGCTTAATCCTATCTGTTTTAGCTGCTTTCTTTTTTGGTGACGAGACTATGTATATGTCGGCTGAAGTATTGTCAAGAACTGAGCCTACTTATCATCATTTGCTCGTAGCGATTGTGGCGGGAGCAGCGGTAGCTTACATGTTAGCAAAACCAGAATGGGGCGATGCTCTGCCGGGTGTGGCAATTGCTGTAGCTTTAATTCCACCTTTAGCTACTATAGGTATTGGTATTGCGGCAGTCAGTGCTTTTATTATTAAGGGAGCAACAATGATTTTGCTGCTAAACTTAATTGGTATTATCGTTACTGCTACTATTATCTTTTTGCTAATGAATTTGTCTGAAAAGGAACATATTGCCAAATCAACTGTGAAAAAAGAAGATCAAAAAATCGAAGAAGAAAACAAAGTGATTGCCGAAGTGGCAGAAAAAATTTCAGTAGAGTATAAAAGTGACCAAGTAATACGAGAAGATATTAAGACTCAATAATCATCATGAATTTAAGCAACTACCGAACACTAAATATTTTCATTGTCAGTTTTTTGCTCAGTTTACTCGCAATATCGGTAGCTGAAGCCAATACGGTAGTGCGCTCAGGCGAAACTGTCTCAATCACAGAAGATCAGACTGTAGAAGGGGATTTTTATGGAGCAGCTGGAACGATTAGTCTATCTGGACAGGTGACTGAAGACGCGGTCCTAATGGGTGGTCAGATAACGATAAACGGCCAAGTTGATGCTAACGCTTTGGTAGTGGGAGGTGGAGCTGATGTTCATGGTGAAATTGGAGATGATTTAAGAATTGTGGCAGGTGATGTTAAGGTTGCCGATGTAGTCAAAGGAGACTTGGCAGTAGTCGGTGGCTCAGTAGAGATTTTACCTACAGCTGTAATTGAAGGTGATCTTTTGGTCTACGCTGGAGACGCTGTAATTGCCGGAAAAATTGGCGGAGATATTTTGGGTAATATTGGGACTGTGCGAATAGACTCAGAAGTGGGAGGTAAGGTAGAAGTGACTACCAACGAGTTAACCTTAGGTAGTAAGGCAGAGATACAAGGGATGGTTTATTACACAAGTGCAAACAAAGCCATACAAGCACAAGAAGCCACTGTCGTGGGTGATTTGGTGAGGAGTGATCCAATTATCCCGCAATCCTCTGAGTACTCTTGGTCATGGGTGATTCCGGGTTTGATGTTACTTTTTTCATCCTTGGTTTGGTTCCTGGTCTCACGCAAGACATTAAATGTGGTGGTTGATCGGTCAGTAGAAGGTATTTTAAAACATTCCTTAGTCGGATTTGTTTTCTTGTTGATGGTGCCGGTCGCGGTAGGAATGTTGTTGGCTAGCATGATTGGTTTAATGGTGGCTTTACCGCTGCTATTTGGTTATTTACTTTTCTTAACTTTAGCGATTATTGGTTTGGTGCCAGTGATTGGCCGATATATGATGGTAGCCTTTAGTAAACCGGAGTCAGTTGTCACTCTATTATCTTTGTTTGTAGGAGCTGTTGGTTTTGGTTTGCTGTCAATGATTCCAGTTATTGGAGCTTTAGCCCTTATGTTCATCATGTTGATAGTAATTGGAACGCTAATTGATGCCTTGATTCTCCGAGTCGAATACAAGTAGTGTTTTATGAAACCAGTAGCATTTTTCGATATAGACGGTACTCTTTTTCGCTCTAGTTTGTTAATAGAAATAGTTAATGGCCTGATTCGAGAGAGGGTTTTTCCAGCAGATGCCAGAACCGAGTTTGATAATGAGTTGCGACTTTGGCGAGAACGAGAGGGTAAGTACACTGAGTATATTCAGGCAGTAATAGAAGTGTTTTTGCGTCATATTAAGGGTGTACATTATGGTCAGCTGGCAGATGTAGGAAGACAAGTGGTTGATGAGCAGAGTAATTATGTTTACCGATACACAAGAGATTTAATAAAAGAGCTAAAATCTGAGGGATATTTTTTGGTGGCTATTTCACAGTCTCCAAAAACAATTTTAGATGAATTTTGTAAACGGCATGGATTCGATAAAGTATACGGACGCATTTACGAAATTGGACCTCAAGATTGCTTCACTGGTGAAATTACGGATGAACACCTAATTCAAAATAAAGCCAATATTGTTAGGCGAGTATTTGACCACAATTCAGAATTAAGTACTAAGAATTCAATCGGTGTAGGAGATACGGAAGGGGATATTGCTTTATTAGAGATGGTTGATAAACCGATTTGTTTTAATCCGAACCGTTTGTTATATGACTATGCAACAGCACAAAATTGGCCGGTAGTAGTAGAACGTAAAGATGTAATATACAACTTATGACAAAGAAGAAACGTAAATTAACCAGAAAACAAGAAAAAGCGGTGGTGGCTGGAGTGGTAGCTGGTTTAGCAGATTATTTCCATCAAGACCCAGTGTTGTTTAGGGTACTAGCAATTACTTTCTTGATATTAACCGGAATTTTTCCCGGGCTACTAATTTACTTAGCTGGTTGGTTGATTATCCCTAAAAGTGACGTGATGGAATTTGATTACGAAATAAAATAAGCTATTTTGTATCCACTATACTAGAGGTAAAAAACATCGCCGGTATCATTAGTAAAGCAAAGGCACAGAAAAGTAGGTTGAATGGTAGGTAGAGTAGAGCAAGGCTAGCTAGCATGGCTCCAAGAACGTAGGCAAGGGGGCGGGTAATTCGGAAAAAACTAATAATTTGAGCGTCAGAACTTTTTGTTTGCTTGAAGAAATAACTTTCAGTGGTTACCTCAACCAAGCTGGCTCCTACTCGGGTAGTGAACATAATAATAGACCAGACGAGAACACTGTCGACTGAAACAAAAGACATCCACGATAAAGAGATTGTCAGGATTAAAAATCCAAAACCCATCATTTCCTTTTCACCAATATATCGATCTGCAATTAACCCAACTGGGTATTCAAAAAGTACGTAAGCTAATTGGGCAAAAAACATCACTACACCAAACTCTGTCCAACTTAGTCCAATGTGATCAGTTAAATAAATAGGGCAATATACAACCATAGCCATGAAGAACATCTGAAGGGAAAAATGAGATAGAAATACATTGCGGATATTGGTTTTCTCCCAGAAAGTTCTAATGGCTGAAAAAAGGTCTATCTCATTGTATTGTGGGTCGGAAAAATCACTAAAGAAAAAAGTGACAATAAACAAAATTGGTAATAAGGTGGCAGCGCTCAAAATGTAGGCGTTTGTAAAAGATCCGCCAGAGTCAGCAATCAATAAACTACTAATAAGGGGTGAAATGGCACCGATGAAGCTGGATAAAGTCAATAACAATCCACGTTTGGTACCGGTCGAAGTTTCGTTATTGCCAATCTGTTCTTCCATGAAAACGTCAAGATTGAACACAATTAAGGGGACAGTGATGAGG
The DNA here is from genome assembly GCA_020428815.1 of Candidatus Kaiserbacteria bacterium. Taxonomy (GTDB): domain Bacteria; phylum Patescibacteriota; class Minisyncoccia; order Phycocordibacterales; family UBA918; genus OLB19. Next base: position 12,763 of record JAGQMC010000042.1, on the reverse strand, counting down.
TGTATTAGAAATAATGGCACTGCTACTCTGAGCTCGTTTGCAAAAGCCATGCCAGCGACAGCCAGTAAGTTAAGTAATAACAAGGAAAGAGTGAGCTTGTAGTTGCCGACGCGGTGTAAGACACGAGAAATAAATAAGAAAATAAGCACGCTGAGAGCCGAGCCAACTGTGTAAATAGTACCTACACCAGCTTCAGGGATGAATTGTTGCAGGAAAGAAGAGTTTATGTAAGCAACTATGAAAGTGTGAAAAATGAGTAGTAGAATTGCTGCATAAACTGGAATAATATGTCTCTTCACGGTTTTTTGAGTCAGATTTATATTGTGATGAACTCTAGGCATAATTAATCATATTATAGCTGCCAAAAGCTCAATATTTTTCGGCTATTAACAAAAACTGGTCAATGAATGACCAGTTTTCGTGTTTGTACTCATCTTTAGATTAAATTCCAATCAGGACGGGGATAACCATTGGGGTTTTTTGAGTTTTTTGCATCAAGAATCCACTCACTACGTCAGTCAGTTCATCTTTTACTAATTCTAGGTCAATCGGATGCATATGTTCAGTTTGTTTCTCAACGGTTTTCTTAATTAACACCCTAGCTTCAGATAGTAGCTGTTGGTTTTCACGCAGATACACAAATCCTCTAGAAATGATATCTGGAGACTTTCTTAGCTTTCCGGTTTTAGTGTTAACGGTGGCAATAATAACAAACATACCATCTTCAGCTAGAGTCTGTCTGTCTCTAAGCACTACTTCTTGACGGGTGCCAACAGTAAAACCGTCTACCATTAATAGTTCGTTAGGAATTTTCATTGGCTGAATAGTCATTTCTTCACCATTTTTGATATCAATGATAGATCCGTTATCAGGGATAGCAATGTTTTCCTTTGGAAAACCATTTTCTATTGCAGCAAAAGCATGGCTTTTTAGGTGATAATGATGACCATGAACTGGTATCAAGAACTTCGGTTTTACTGCTTGATGTACCCAAACCAACTCTCCGGCGTTACCATGGCCAGAAGAGTGTACATGAGAACCTTGATAGTTAATAACCCTCACGTTCTTACGATAGATATTATCTTTAAGTTTCTGTACAGCAATTTCATTACCTGGAATCACAGATGATGATAGAACTAAGGTGTCTCGTTCATTAAGGGTGATGAATTTGTGTTTGTCAGTCGCCATGCGCATGAGAGCGGCAAATTGTTCACCTTGAGCCCCTGTCGAAAGAATCACCACTTTGTCAGCCGGATATTCATTGATGTCATTAGCTTGAATAAAGGTTTTAGGATCAGCCTCCATTAGTTTGGCGGTCAAAGCAATGTCTACGTTGGTTTTGATACTACGTCCCTCCAATACAACTTTCTTACCCATTTCTTCACAAACTTTTATGACACTTATGAGGCGGTCAAATTGAGAAGCAAAAGTGCCGATAATCAGACGACCAGTCGCTTGGCGAATGATGGTCTCCAAAGTTTCAAATACCTTAGCTTCAGTTTTAGAGAAGCCTTCACGGTCAGAATTGGTTGAGTCGATTAGTAATGCTAGGTTGTTGTGTTCACCAACTTTCTCCCACTCCTGTCGTTCTTCCACTACGACTTTTCCGTCTTCATGTACTAGCTTGATATCACCAGTGATCACCACATCACCGTGTTTGGTTTCAATACAAACACCCATAGCGTCTGGGATTGAGTGAGTAACTGGGAAGGTTTTGATTCTAGTCTTACCAACAGTGAAACTCTCACCCTCCTTAATAACATTCATTTGTACTGGGTCCATCTGAGGAAATTCCTCTTGTCTCTTAAGAATCATAAGAGAAGTTAGGTATTGGGTATAAATTGGAGGATTACCAATTCGTTCCATAATGAAAGGGATACCGCCAATGTGGTCCAAGTGACCGTGGGTTACAACCAAAGCACGAATTTTATGTTTTCGTTCTTCAAGGTATTGTGTGTTTGGTAGGATGTAATTAATACCTGGGGCATTGCTTTCTTCTGACACGAACTGAAAACCAGCATCAACAACGATAATATCGTCTTTAGTTTCAATAATGTTCATGTTGCGGCCAATTTCCTCGACTCCCGATACTGTAATAATGCGTACTGTGTCCTCGTCAGTAATTTCTGGAATGACTGGCATTTTTTCATCGGTAATATTTAGACGGTGAGTCAAAGCTGGAGCTTTGTCAGGACGACGGCGATGTTGATTATTGCGTCGTTTGCGTCCGTTACGTTTTTTGTTATTTCCAGCTGATCGGCCTCCGCTTTGTTGAGAGCGCGCAGTCTGATTGCTGGCACGGTTACCAGTGCCGTGTCCACTGTGATGTCGACCTCGATTTGATCGGGTGTTCCTTGAGCTAGTCTGATTACCTGGTCGTCGATTATTCCGTCGTCGCGGTCGATCTGAAGTTCTGGTTTCGTTTGTTTTTTCTGAATTGTTCATAATAATTTTTAATATTTAATTTTCAATATTTATATCTATTCAATGTCTTTTCTAAAAATTGACCACAAGGAGTCCGTTTCTAAGTGCCAGTCAGCTATGTTGCCAAATCGATCTGATGAGCGGCCTAGGTTGGTCATATTTGTGACGGTAATGCTCTTGCTAATCAAATAAGTTAAGGTTGGTTGAGCAATAAAAATCGCTGGCTTTTCTTCACTGATAATGGTGCTGGCTTCAATTAAAGCGGCTAGTCGATCTGGTTCAGATTGTTCTGCTCTAGCTTTTTCTAGCAAAGCATCAACTTCAACATTAGTATATTGAGCTACGTTTAACCCCGGATCGTTCTGCTGTGATGAGTGCCAAATCGGATACAAATCATAAGAACGACTTAAGTCGTGTCCAAATAAAAGCAGTTGAAAATCACGGGGTCTAATTACAGATTGAACTAAACCGGTCTGTTCAAATTGTTCCGTCGTTACCTCTACACCTAGTTTTTTCCACTGTTCAGCAATTAAGGTTGAAAGGGATTCAAACAAAGGGGCGTTGCTGGTGCGTAAGGTGACACTAAGAGTCACTTCCTCATCGTCCAACTCCTTTTGCCAAAAACCGAGTTCGTTTTGTTCCCAGCCAGCGTCTATTAGGATACTTGTAGCTTGTTCAATCGTTGTACTAGAAGTATTAATTATTTCGCTGTTGTCATCAGATTCTAGCTCAGCTTGGGTAAAAGCGGTAGGTGTGTCGATGGGGACACCGAACCCGTGGAAAGCTTGGTTGATTAACTCATTCTTGTCCAAGGCCACATCTAGAGCTTCTCTCACAGCGTCTTCGCGTAAGACTGGTGAACGGTTTTGGTTATAAAAGACACTAAAAGTGCGGGGTAATGGTTTTTCTATCAGTTGATACTTGTCACTGACCAATGAAGCCAATTTGGCTTGTGGTATATACGTGGTAGCGTCTACTTCTTCGTCAGTCACAGCTTGGATTAAGTCCTCCTCATCTTCAAAGAAAGTTAAGATTATTTCTGATATCTTTGGATTAATGTGGTGGTTTGGAAAAGCGGTTAGGTAATATCTTGTTACTAAACCTGCTGGGCTACGCCTTGCCTCAGTGATTTTAAATGGACCTGAACCAATTGGCTCGGTGTTTAATTGACTGAAAGGTATTTGTTCAATTGGTAAGCTGCTCCAAGCGTGTGCCGGTAAGATGCCCACAGTGAAATTTTCGATAAAGGGAGCGTATGGTTCCTTAAGGATAATATTTAGTTCATATTCGTTAATTTCTTCAACCGTAACGTCTGTCCAATGTCCTCGTAGCGGGCTTTTTAAGTCAGGGTCTTGAATTAAACCAATGGTGTACACAACGTCACGAGCGGTTAATGGTGTGTCATCGTGGAACTTTACGTCACGACGGAGTCCGATATTGTAAGTGAGACCATCTTCAGAAACGTTTATTTCCTCGGCTACGTCATTTACCAGTTGTCCTTCCGGACTGATTTTTAGTAATCCACTATAGATTAAAGCGACCACATCCTGGTCTGCACGAGTGATAGCTAAAACTGGATTGATGTAGCGTGGAGTACCGATAATTCCTTCAGTAAATGAACCGCCGTAGGTGGGAGAAAGCACGGAGTGTTCATTGTTTATTGATAAGGCAGTCCAGATGCCACTAAAAACAACCACAAAAAGAATTAAGCGTAAAATTAAATTGTCACTAGGAGAGGCTGACTCGATTATGTTTAGGAATTTATCCATAATCGTCAGTTTCGACGAATTGGTCGGTTTTTTCATGGTTTTAAGGTGGTTGTTTTGTGAATGATGAAATAACAATATAAGCGTTTGCTTATATAAAATGTAAATATGTTGACAATTAAGTGTGTATTTGAACTTGTTACTTAAACAAGTATGTTAAGAAAAGTTGAGAAAACAAACAAAATTGCCACAATTACTGAAAATTTGAATAGGAAAAGCTCCGAACCACGTCGCTTGTGAAAAGCTGAACTAAAGTTGTCGCCTCCAAATGCACCTCCCAAACTCGAGCCACGTTGTTGCAACAAAATGCCTGAAACGAGCAGAATGGAGAGAATTATCTGGATGTAAGGTAGTGCTGGTTGCACTGCTTCGATAATATTCATGTCGGGTGATATTAGCAGAAAGTCAATGTATAGGCAAGCAGGGTCTGAGTAATTTGAAAGACATAAATCAAGTTCTCCGCTCGCTCGTCCAGATGACGAGCTTCGTGAGGTCTTTCAAATTGCTCAGACCCTGCTTGTGGCACTTAACTGTAAGACTGTAAGCAAACCATAAAACTTTAAAGGAAAAAGGCGCAAATCCCGAAAGGATTTGCACCGTATAAATAATGTACTGACACTAAGCCGGCTTCGGAGCCGTGTCTCCAACAATTTTCCAAAGCAAGCTAGAAACAAACTTATTGAGCTTGCTTTGACTAGGTGGTTTGGGTACACAGTTGGCAATAAAATGAATAACAAAGTAACAAAATAGCCAACCAGAGAAAAATAGTTGACCCACATCAACGAATAGACAAGCCAGCATCAGTAAAATAAATACCAATAATGGTATTAAGACGAACTCCAATGTTATGTCATTGCTCCAGAAGTCTCTGGTTTTATTCAACAACCCTTTCTCAAAGAATTGTTTTTCGTAAAAATCTAACAAAGGCACATAGATTACTCCTAACAGTAAGTGTGCAGTGACTTCCATGTAGCAAAGCAAGGATATTATAAATCCTTCTTTGACCGATAGAAACATGAAAGCTGTACAGCCAAGAGCAGCAAAAACCAAACAAGTAGCCTTTTCCCAAAAAAACTTACTTAAACCCAGAGTAATCTGCGACCAATCTGTAAATTTCTGAAACTGCCTTTGAATCCAGTCGTGCAAGTGTTGCAGTGAGTCATGAAGGCTCATAATTATTTCTCCTGTAAAAAACCGTTTATGTCTGTTAGAAAATTAGCAACTTATATTGCAAATTGCAATCAATACTAGCTATCAGTATAATGAGCCCGCGACAGGAATTGTGATTTTGTTAGATGTCGCTATTAACTTGTAATTTATTGAAAATCATTATGTCAGACAAAAGTCCAATCATGCCGTTAGGCGACCGAGTGATAGTACGACCATTAAGCGAACAAGAGCTTGGTACTGTATCAGCCTCGGGTATTATTATTCCTGATTCAGCAAAGCAGGAGAAACCTGAACAAGGGGTGGTAATTGCAGTTGGCCCAGGAAAGTGGGATGAAGATGGTGAAAAACGTATCCCGATGGAAGTTAAGGAAGGAGACAGAGTAGTGTTTTCAAAATATGGTTATGATGAAGTAAAAATTGAAAACAAAGAGTTTTTTATTGTCACAGAAACAAGTATTTTAGGGGTAATTAACAGCTAATTAAATTTATTGAAACATGGCTAAGGAGGTAATTTTCGGGGAAGATGTAAAGAAAAAGCTACAAAAAGGCGTTGACACTGTGGCTAATGCAGTAAAGGTAACGCTTGGTCCACGCGGACGGAATGTGGTTTTAGAAAAAAGCTACGGCGGTCCAACTATAACTAACGATGGAGTGTCTATTGCTAAAGAAATCACCCTCAAAGACAAGTTTGAGAACATGGGGGCTGAAATCATCAAAGAAGTGGCAAATAAGACTAACGAACTGGCTGGTGACGGTACTACTACCGCTACGGTGCTAACTCAAGCGCTAGTAAATGAAGGTTTGAAACAAACCACCATGGGTATTAACTCAATGGCAGTGCGTCATGGGATGGAGCATGCTGCAGAAGATGTGGTAGGGGCTCTTAAGAGTATGGCGACCCAGATTAAGTCTGTCGATGAAATCAAGCAAGTGGCTACCATCTCAGCTGAAAGTACTGAATTGGGTGAAAAGATTGCTGAAACTATCGATAAGGTTGGGAAAGATGGGGTGGTGACCGTGGAAGAGTCAAACTCATTTGGTATTGAAACCGAGTTAACTGAAGGAATGCAGTTTGATAAGGGTTATGTGTCGCCGTACATGGTGACTAATCCAGAACGAATGGAGGCGGAATACAAAGATGCTCAAATCCTTATCACTGATAAGAAGGTTGCAAACGTACAGGAAATTTTGCCTTTACTCGAGAAAATTGCTCAGTCGGGCAAGAAAGAATTGGTAATAATTGCTGATGATGTAGAGGGAGAAGCACTTACCACCTTTGTGGTTAATAAGCTTAAGGGCGGATTTTCAGTTTTGGCAGTTCAGGCGCCTGGCTATGGTGATCGTAAGAAGGAAATGCTAGCTGATATTGCCGTGACAACTGGCGGGACTCTCATTACTGATGAGTTTGACCTTAAATTGGAGAACGTTGAAATATCCCAACTTGGTTCAGCCGAAAGGGTGGTTGTTACTAAGGACAATACAACCATTGTCGGTGGTGGCGGATCTAAGACAGATATTGAAGACCGTACTAATTCATTAAAAGCACAGTTAGAACAGGCTTCATCAAAGTTTGATAAAGAGAAGTTGGAAGAAAGAATTGCCAAGTTGTCTGGCGGAGTAGCGGTGTTACGAGTAGGAGCAGCCACCGAAACAGAGATGAAGTACCTAAAGGATAAAATTGAAGACGCTGTAAACGCAACAAAAGCTGCAATTGATGAAGGGATTGTACCGGGTGGCGGTACAGCTCTAGCTCGGGCTGCCGGAATGGTGGAAAAAGACTTGATGGGAAAGAAAAACTTGACCCGTGAAGAGATGATTGGTTACAACATCGTACTTAAGGCACTGGAGGTACCTCTAAAGCAAATTGCTGATAATACCGGTAAGCACGACGGTGCGGTGATTGTTCAGAAAGTAAAAGAAGCTGGTGGTAATGCTGGATACGATGCTGATAAAGCTGAAATGATTGATGACATGATAAAAGCGGGAATAATTGACCCTGTTAAGGTAGAGCGAGCCGGAGTACAGCACGCAGTGTCTGCTGCTGCGGTACTCTTAACTTCAGAGGCAGCGATTGCTGATGAACCGGAGGATGATAAGCCTGCAATGCCGGATATGTCTGGTATGGGAGGAATGGGCGGAATGATGTAGAAAGCTCAAAAAATCGAAGAAACTTAATTTTGTCCCGAGGATGGACCTCGGGACAAAAGGCCGGCGCTTTGCGCCGGCCTTTTGCTTTCCCAGAGCTCTACTGTAATATTTACTTGAATAAGTAGTAATAAAAACATAGTCCTGAACGGAGAAAAATTATGAAAACAGATAATATAAAAAATGCGTTAGTAATTGGCGCAACTGGAGGAGTTGGCAAAGATATAGTTTTAAAACTAATAGAAGCTGGTTTTCATGTGGTTCTCTCGGCTCGAAACAAAGAAAAGTTAACTGTTTTTGCAGATAGTTTTTCAAAGGATTGTGTAACTATAATTGCTGCTGATTTATCTGAAAGCGAATCTATTGATAATTTGTTTTCAGAAATTGAAAGTTCTTTTACTAACCCAATTAACCTAGTCGTGGTCGCCGCTGGTGGGCATGTTGCTACCAGTCTAGATGACAGTTTTGAAAAGTTTGTAGAAGATACAAACTCCATGGTGGCCCAAAATCTAGTTGGTCCGGCTATGGCTATGTTTAGAGCAACTAAGTATTTAAAGGAAAATCGAGGAGGAAGAATTATAAATATTTCTTCACATGCCGCTTATAAGGTGCTTGAAAATAATATGGCCTACGCACCAGCCAAAAGTGGTATCAGCAGCTTTGTTGAACAATTAAGCGCTGCGACCGGTGAAATTGTTCATGTTACTGATATCCAGCCGGCTGTAATCAATACTGAAAGTATGACGGCTAACTTGGGAGATCAGGCGGAAAAGGCCATTCAACCAGCAACTATCGGTGACATGGTAGCCATGGTCGCCGAGTTGGACAAACACACAAACATTCCGCTGTTGCGTGTAGATGCAGATGTGGTCTTTTAAAACAACAACCCGCTACAAAGCGGGTTGATTTTTGGTGCACTTTTTAGAGCCACCACATGGGTTGTTTGGCAGGAGTACCATCAATCTCACAAATGAACTTCCCAGGAATGGCGTCAATTACATTCGATATAACGGTGCGACTAGCGTACCAACCAGGTCGAGTTTGCGAGTCACAACAACCACATTCCTCGGTCATTTCAAAGCCATTAGGGTAAAAACGTACTCCCTGACAGCCGTTTTTCATTTCAGTCTGAACTGCCGGTGGAACCCGGTCCATATCTTCTGGTCCATAGTAGATTGAATCGCTCAATTTATTTTCTCCTTGCTTTAAAGGTTCAAATGGTCCGGAAACAGACTAGTATTTTGAGTCTGATTAGTCAATAAAGAAAAAACCCCATGCGTGCACACATGAGGCCGGGGATTGTGGGTTACATCCTGCAACTCCACGTGGCTCCTAAGCCACCCCTTCCACTCTTGTCTTTTTGGCCTCGCATCGCATGCCTCCCTAGACCACAGGGGAACCTTGGCGCTCCAGCAAGCTGGACCCCCTAACCAGTGTACGCGGGCGTCATCATGGGGTCCGCATTCCATGTAGCACTGATATTCAACCAGGTGAGTGGTATTGCCTCTTTCGGCTCCAAGTTGAATGCTGGTATTATACATAATTAAAATACTTTGTCAAGTAATCTTAAGGTTGTTTTTTATTGCATGCCCATATTGTGTTTGACAAATATGAAATAGAGTGCATAATATGTACAGATTAACCAATTCGGCATAGGGAGGCCATGGTTATGGAATACACTTACGAAGATTTTGCTCCATCTGAGTATTACAGAGAGTCCAAGTTGAGTTATGGCGACATAATTCAGCGGGTCTCTGAGTTTTACTCGGAATCCGAAAAGGGGCTTCAGCTTTTGAAGCAGAAGTTCCCCGCAGATCGTCACTCGCTGAGGGACGGAAGGGTGAGTGTGGAGCTTTACAAGTTTTACGACCGCCAATTAAAGGCGTATAGTAAAGCTTTGAAAGTCAGTGGGGGCAAGCGTCGTAAGTTGAAGATTCTTCAGAACGAACTGGATGACTCAACTTCACGTATTACGCCATCACGTCCTGTGTGCGGCCACGGTCTCGATTCGATTGAAGGTACGCCCGATCGTTTCTAGACAGTGAGCTAACTCAGCCACCAAGCGAAGTCGCTTCGGTGGCTTTTGCTTTTTATAGGTGTCTTTTATGCTAAAATCTTACTAAATTAATTAAGTGTTTTAAGTAATCCTACTCACTACTACAGATCAGTTATATGGAAGGAGCTGTTGAAAACTACGAAAAATTTGAAGATTTGCATGTTAGCCCGCTTCACGGTAAACATTTGAGTGAGGAAGTCAGACCGTTGATTGCCAGTGTGGTTAATATGGACGACATTGACAGCTTCACCTCACAGAAGATGAGAGAAATCATAGCTGAGGGAGTAGACGTGGAATTCGCCCGTTATAACTCGAACCACGAAAAGAATAACTTAGTCTTTTTAGACAACGGCAAGGAACACTTAGTGATCATCTCTGGGATTGATGACAACAGTAAGTTCTCCAAGAGATTTTATAACTGTACTGGTGTTATTGGTGTCGGAATAGATTCTCTAACTGGTGAAAATGTGTCTTTTTTATCTCACCAAGACCCAAATTACTTCCTTAAGTCCGAAACCGATGGTGATAAGTTCATGCACAAAATTTCTGATAAATTTACAGAACTTAAACAACGCTCAGTCCCCCAATCAGTCGATATTGTCATATTTGGAGGCAGAAGTGTGCTTGACCAGCCTGAAGATAATGCGGATTACCACCAAGTCATTGATCTTTTAGCTGATGAGGTGGTACAGACTTTTGGCTTTCAGCCTGTTGTTTTCCAACCAAAGTCGGACAAGCGAGGAGCCACCGCTGTTTATTTAGATACTCAAGCTAGACGCATGTATTTACTGCAACGAGAAGATGAGCATAGGAGCGGTTCGGCCTTTAACGCTCAAGATCTGTCAGATAAAGAACAGGAGTGGGGGACAGTGTAGATGTTAAATTATTCGCTGATAGAATGTGTAGCAGGGTGTTAGAACCACTCGCTACTTTTGTGTCTTTATATGCTCCTTATGCTAGAATATAAGGTATAAAAACATAATTTTATTCTATGAACGGAATGTGGATTTTGATTGTTGCTATTGTGGTTATCATTGGATATGTCATTGGTATCTACAACAAATTTGTCAGATTAACCCAACGTGCAAAGGAAGCGTGGGCTGATATCGATGTACAGTTAAAACGTCGTTATGACCTTATCCCAAATTTGATTGAAACAGTAAAGGGTTACGCTGCACATGAACGAGAAACTTTAGATGCAGTGACCCAAGCAAGAGCCAATGCTACTTCAACACATATCGATGCGGGTAATGTTACCCCAGAGCAAATCACTGCCATGGCTGGAGCCGAGTCAGCCTTGACTGGTGCCTTGAGTCGACTACTGGCGGTGGCGGAAAATTATCCAGACTTGAAGGCTAACACCAACTTCCTAGAGTTGCAGAGAGAATTGTCTGATACCGAAAACAAAATCCAAGCCGCGCGACGTTTCTATAATACCAATGTGCGTGACTTAAATATTCTTCTAGAATCATTTCCTTCAAATATCATCGGCAACATGTTTAACTTTAAGGCTGAGGAATACTTTGAATTAGAGGAAAATAGCGAAGAGCGAGAACCAGTTAAAGTACAGTTTTAGTGTATGTCTGAGATTAACAGAGTCTATTACAATAAATTAGTACGGGACAATGTTCCAGCCAAGATTGAGTCTAAACACCAAAAGTGTGAAGTTCGTACTATTACAGATGTGCAGGAGTTACAACAAGAATTATTCAAAAAAGTGCAAGAAGAAGCTGCTTCTTTGTCCATGTGTCGGACCAAGGAGAAGTTTCTTGAGGAATACAGTGATTTAATGGTGGTGTTAGAAACCCTAATTAAACAGTTGGAAATTTCAAAAGAAGAATTGATTAAATTTCGCAAGGAAAATTTAGTGACAAAGGGTGGTTATAAGCATGGTTACTATCTGCAATGGTCCGATGATGTGGACTATCGATCTGATGAAAGTGTCCAGGGCATCCCTCTCTAACACTTATTCCAAAAATAGCACATAGCGTCGTCATCTTTCAAGAAATTTTCTTCACCGTACCACTAAGTACGGCTCAAAAAATTTCTCTCAGCTTCCTCGCTCTGTATCTATTTTTGAAACAAGTAATAACAGTATTTCGTACAAAAGTAATTAAAAATGGCAACTCTATACACTCAACAAGCGAATAATGTTAGAAAAACCTTTCTGTTAATGACCGTCTTCATGGTGATGGTGATAGCTATTTGTTATGGCGTGTCATTTTATTTCAATAACCCAATCATTCTCTACGTTGGGGCAGTTTTTGCCATTTTGACAAGTGTTGGGAGTTATTGGTATTCCGATAAGATGGTACTCAAGATGACTAATGCTCGTCCGGTCACACACGCTGAAGCACCAGATTTATGTAATATCGTCGAAAACCTTTCTATTACTGCCGGATTACCAATGCCTAAGGTCTACATCGTGGATGATCCTTCACCAAATGCCTTTGCGACCGGAAGAGACCCAGAGCATGCTGTTGTGGCAGTTACTTCAGGCCTTTTGCAAATACTCGAACGAAACGAGCTTGAAGGTGTGATAGCTCATGAACTGGCTCACGTTGGTAATCGCGATATGTTGGTTATGACGGTCGCAGTTGTTTTGGCTGGTTTCGTCGCTATAGTAGCTGATATCCTCAGCCGTTCGCTCATGTATGGGGGAGGGAACAACCGTGACCGTCATCCCGCTTTTTTGATAATTGGAATTGTCGGTATAATTCTGGCGCCTATAGCTGCCAAGTTGATTCAATTAGCAATTTCTCGTAAACGTGAATATCTGGCTGACGCAACTGGAGCACTACTTACACGCTATCCGGAAGGACTGGCTTCTGCTTTAGAAAAAATTAACACCTACTCGCAGCCAATGAAAAAAGCCTCTCATGCTACAGCTCACCTTTTTATTTCTGACCCGTTCAAGTCTGATAAGCGGGGGATTGGTCAAAAGATTTCTGGGTTATTTATGACGCACCCGCCAGCTTCAGACCGGATAGCTAAGCTGCGTGGAATGGACGCCTAGTTCATTCTTGCTATAATCTGACCCACCACAAAACATGGAGAGTTGGCAGAGTGGTCGATCGCGCATCCTTGGAAAGGATGTATACGGGCAACCGTATCGAGGGTTCGAATCCCTCACTCTCCGCACTTTAGGACAATCAACGGAAACAGAACCCGAGGCCGCCGCCGCGCAAGCGGCGGCGTGCCA
>JAGQMC010000041.1 GCA_020428815.1 Candidatus Kaiserbacteria bacterium | reverse complement strand
TCAGGACTCATCACAGCCATGATTTCAGCTTGGTATTTCGGTAAAACCTTAGTGGCGGCTGCCATTTGATTGTTACCATTAGTCTTCAGTTCTGCTTGCATTTCCTTGGCAATTTTTTCAAACAATTTTGGATCTTTTTCAACCATCTCCATTATCATTTGTTTTTGATCCTCTGGTACATTTTTCATTTGCGAATCGAGGACTTTTTTCATCGCAAAATTTTTCACTTTTCCAAACATATGTGCAAGATTGTACCACAATCTGCGTAGTATCAGAGTAATAAAATTATATAGCCAACAAAACGATGGACAAAAAGTGATTTTGATGGTATGTTGCGAAAAATTTAACTTTATTTATATGACTATTTTTCAAAAAATAAAAATGTGGTCGAACCGAAAATCAGTCCGAGTACTATTCGGGTTACTTTTGGTCGTTTTTGCAATCAACTTGTTGGGAAAAAGAAACGATAACCCTGTCGTTGATGCCACAAACAAATATCCTGTAGTACAACTAACCAGTTCAGCAATTTATGCTGGTGAACAAACCTTGTCAGTAATTGGTACTGTGCGTGCCTTTAGTGAAGCAGCTGTTACAGCTGAAAGTTCGGGACGGGTAGTATCAGTGCGAGTGGACCTAGGTGATGAAGTGCCGGCTGGCACTGTTTTGGCTACACTTGAGAATGCTGCCGAACAAGCTGCTGTGCTGCAAGCTGAAGGTGTCTATGAAGCAGCTTTAGCAGCTGCCGCTCAAACAAATCTAGGCATAGATGAAGCAGAGATAGCTCTTAATAACGCTGAAATTAACGTAATCACTACTTCTCGTTCAGCTTTTAATACCGTTAACAACATTATCGAGACCACTATCGATAGATACTATAATCAACCGCAATCACTGGCAGCACGTCTTAAAATCGGAATGCGTGGATACGACAAAGAACTTGAAAGGGCTAGGGTTAGTTTAGGTAAAGATTTATCTGTCTGGCAAGAGCAGTTAGAAATCTCTTCAAATGAAAGTGATTTAAATGCCTTGTTAAATACTTCAGAATCAATTGTAAATGATTTATTAAGCATAGTAGATACTTTTTTGACTGTATTTAGCGACCAAACTGTTGTCGGTAAGTACCAAGCTGATTTAGTTGAGTTTACAACTCTTAGAACTTCTGTGATTTCATTAGTAAGCAGTCTTAATAACGCAAAAAGTGGTTTAAACAGTGCTGAAACAGCACTTAAACGAGCACAACTCGCGGCTTCCGGCAGCAACACTTCAAGTGCTGATGCTCAAGTTAAACAGGCTTTGGGTACCCTAAGATCAGCTCAAGCCAATCTATCTAGAACCATTTTACGTACTCCAATTGCTGGAACCGTAAACTCACTTAACGTTAAAGCAGGAGATTACCTTAATGCCATGAGTGAGGTGGCAGTAGTAGCCAACAACAATGCGCTAGAGGTTGTTACTTTCGTTAGTGATAACGATAGAGAACTTATAGAAGTCGGTGATTTGGTGATAATTGAAGGAGACTACGAAGGAGTAATAACCCACGTGGCTCCGGCGGTAGATAGCTTAACTAGAAAAACTGAAGTAAGAATTGCAACAGAAGGCACAGAAATAGCGAATGGTGACACTGTTCGTATAGAAAAAAATGTAATTCTAGCGGACACAAAACCTTCAACTACTAAGATTCCTTTAACTGCGGTTAAGTTTGAGCGTGAAAATGGGTTCGTAATGCAGGTAAAAGACAATAAATTAGTGGCTGTGCCAGTAGTACTAGGTGCTGTATTTGGTGGTTCGGTGGAGGTGAAAGAGGGGCTCGAATCATCTGACAAGTTTGTCAAAGACGTCAGAGGTTTAGTGGTTGGTGAATCAGTTGAAGTAATTGAGTAATTATGTGGGATTTTTTCATTAAAAATAATCGCTTCGCATATCTATTTTTGACTGCTCTCATAGGTGTTGGTTTGTATAGCATTTCATCAATTCCTCGTGAGTCTTCGCCCGAAGTAGTAATTCCAATCGGTGTAGTTTCTACCGTTCTACCTGGAGCACCCGCCGCTGACGTTGAATCGCTTGTCACTAATGAGATAGAGCGAGGCCTATCCAGTCTTGAAAATGTTAAAGAAATAACCTCTACTTCAAGGGAGTCAGTGTCTAGCGTCATAATTGAGTTTGACGAAAGTGCTGATTTAGACAAATCGATTTTAGACCTAAAGGATAAAGTGGATGCAATAAAACCTGATCTACCCTCTGACGCTAACGACCCCTTTGTGTCCGAAGTTAACTTTGTTGACCAGCCTATACTAACTGTGGCTATTTCAGCTGATTTATCTGATTTAGAGCTGACAGACTTAACTAGTCAGTTAGAAAAAGAAATTGAATCAGTGACCGGTGTGTCAAAAGTTGAAATAAATGGCGTGCGTGATCGTGAGGTGACAGTTATTGTCGATCAAAAAAGTCTTTTGCGTTACAACTTGAGTTTACTGGATATTACGCAGGCGATTAGAAATGCCAATCTGACCTTCCCAATTGGACAAATCATTAATGAGGGAGTTTCTTACAACATAGCTTTTGATGGTGATATAACTGATACGTCAGAAATAGCTGATATTCCTATTTCTAGTTTAGGTGGTCAACCAGTTTATGTAAGTGATATTGCAAAAGTAGAAGATGCTTTAGCTCCTGCCAGCTCCCTATCAAGACTTAGTGTAAATGGTGATCCGTCGCAAAATTCAGCCACTATTGATGTCTATAAACAAGTTGGTGGCGACATTACAGCCATCACAAAAGCAGTTAACAAACGTGTTGAAGAGCTCAAAAAGGTTGATGGTTTACTATTTGGAATCACAACCGTACCAGTGATTGATTCAGGAGATATGATTAATAAGGACCTGCTTCGTCTCGGTGGTTCTGGTCTGCAAACAGTTCTGCTTGTTGTAATTCTTTTGGTATTTGCAATTGGCTGGAGAGAAGGCTTGCTGGCTGGAACAGCTATTCCTTTGTCGTTTATGATTGGTTTCATCGGCCTTTATTTTTCTGGCAATACCATAAATTTTTTAAGTCTTTTTTCTTTAATTTTAGGGATTGGTATTTTAGTCGATTCAGCTATTGTGATGGTTGAGGGCATTAATAGAAAAATGAAGGATAATGTTCATATCAACAAAAAGGAGGCTGCTATTCAAGCGATTGCAGAGTTCAAATTACCACTAATTTCCGGTACTCTGACTACTGTATCAATGTTTGTCGGTCTATTCATTGTTTCTGGAGTAACTGGACAATTTATTGCCAGTATACCCTTCACACTTATTTTTCTGTTGTTTGCTTCTTTGTTTGTTTCGTTAGCAATCTTACCCTTACTTGCCTCCAACTTCCTTCACCGTCGAAACACAACCCAGTTTGAGATAAAGCAACTAGAATATGCTCGCAAATTAGAATCTTGGTATAAACGTCATCTAGAACTTTACTTACATGACAAAACAAAGCAGCAAAAATTCCAAGCTCTTATTATTTCTTTGTTAGTGTTTTCCATCTTTTTGGCAATTAATGTTTTTGCGGGCGCACTAGCTGGACCATTCACTTATCTAATCACCTTAAAATCACTACAAACTCAGGATAAGAGAAGCTGGCCAAACTGGAAAAGAAAAATTATTTGGTTTCCGCAGTTTATCTTAGTTATCGTTATTTCGTCACTGATATCGAGCACAATCCTTCCCTCTGCTCGAATCGTCGAAGTGGTATTTTTTGAACAAAGTGATAGTGACTATCTAATTGTTGAGATAGAAGAGCCTGAAGGTACCACTAAAGATGTGACGGACATTTCTGTTCGCAGAGTAGAAGAGTTTCTTTATTCAATCCCAGAAATTGATTCATATAGTGTTACTGTCGGCAGTGGTAGTCAGTGGGGTAATGGTGGTACAGGTGAAAAATTTGCTAATATTTTTATCAACTTAGATTTAGATAGGAAACGAACTAGTACTGATATTGTAACTGAACTTAGAAAACAGTTTTCTACTCTTAAAGATATCGATGTAACAATTGATCAACCTAGTGACGGTCCGCCAACTGGAGCGCCAATCCTAGTAAAGTTTTTGGGTGACAACCTAACTGACTTAACAAATCTAGCAAATCAAACAGCAGAACTTTTTAAAGAACAGAGTCAAACAATTAATGTAAGAACTAGCACAAATAACAACAGTACTGAGTTTGTTCTAGAGTTGGATAAAGATAAAGCAGCGGCAGTTGGAGTCAGTCCATTTTTGGTTTCACAGTTAGCCCGTACTGCGATTTATGGCTCTGACGCTACATCAATTACCACTTTAGTTGATGATATTGATGTAGTAGTCAAGCTTAACGTCAGTAACGATAATCTACCTACCACCGATACTGTAAACCGCACCTCAATTAATGCTTTAGGAGACATAACTGTTCCCTCCCAGGTAGGACCGGTGCCTCTTTCTAGTTTAGTAAATGTATCGTTACGAGAATCTAGTTCAGTAATCAACCATCAAGACGGAAAACGAGTTGTTAGCGTTGAAGCTGATGTAATTGAAGGTGCAAATGCTCGAGAAGTACAAGCGCTTTTACTTGCAGAAATTGAATCAAACATTAACTTACCAGATGGAGTAATCATAAGTACCGGTGGTGGTGAATCAGATGAATCAAACAAAGCCTTTATGGAAATGTTCTTAGCATTGATTGTGGGTGTTGGTCTAATGGTGTGTGTTTTGACACTGCAGTTTAATTCATATCTACATATGAGGTACGTTCTCTCAATCTTACCTTATTCACTAATTGGAATCTTTTTCGGCTTAGCTATCACTGGAAGCACTCTCTCCTTCCCTTCTATGATGGGCTTCATTGCTTTATCTGGTATTGTCGTTAATAACTCGATTCTCTTAATAGACATGATGAATAAGTTGCGAAAGGAAGATCCGAGTAGGTCAATTGATGAAGTAATCACTATAACCGCAGCTAGTCGATTACGACCAATTCTACTAACAACCATTACCACAGTATTCGGAATGATCCCACTCACTTACGCTGGAGATTTGTGGGCACCGCTAGCTTATGCGGTAATGTTTGGATTGATATTCTCAGTTTTTATTACACTACTACTAATCCCGATTACCTATCTGAATAAACCTGGTGAAGTGAGAAACTAAAGTAAAAAAGAGCGCCGGCTTTGCCGGCGCTCTCTTATTTCTATACTTGTTTATTTTCTTTTTTTGCTTTCATCATTGCCATTATTCCATTTACAATTCCTACTGCTAGAATCAGCCAGCTGATATAAGCCATGATAAATAGTCCAAGCGTAAATCCAGTGTAATCTAGTATTTGTAAAGCTGCTAAAACACCCAGCGTATACCAACTTCCTCCCTGCAAGGCGGGCCCAAAAGTACTCGGCATCAAGTGGTGAGTCATTAAGAGGGCGTTGGTATACAAAACTAACAAAACGATAATTTCTGCCCAAGCAAAGCCTGGCATGTTTAAAACTCCTGCCCCTCCGAACTCGTAAGAAATTAAAATAACTGTTGTTACCAAGATAACAACCATAGCTACTCGAAGGACCACATAGACCACACCCATCATTCTGCGCTCAGTATCATCTATTTTACCGTCGGCTATAGCAACAAAGAAATTGGTAATAGCTAAAGTTGAGGAGCCCACTCCCAACGAAACGCCGACCACTTGAAGAATGGTAACTAGGGCAATAAAAAATGTCATACGTAAATAATAGCAAACAATTTTGTAAAACTGTCAGACTTTTGTTAATTTACATGTTTTTCATTTAAGTTTATGCTTGTTCGTATGAAAAAATACAAGCACCTCTTTTTTGATATGGACATGACTATAGCTCCGGCGAGGCTACCTATTTTGCCAGAAATGTTTGAACTCTTAAGTAGCCTGTCAGAAGACATTATCATTGTTTCTGGGCAGACTGCGGAGAAAATTGCTTGGCAAACGAACAACTTGCCAGCCTTTTACTTAGGTAATAACGGCAATCACGCCTTCTCTCCTACAGGAAAAGAGCTTTGGAAAAACCCAAATTTGAATAATAAAGAGAGAGAAGAAATACTTGCTCACACAGACAAACTTAAAGTTCTTTTAGACTTTATACCTAATGAAGACTGGTCACCAGTTGAAGATCGTGGCTCACAAATAACCTTTAGTCCTATTGGAAATACTGCTCCAGTTGAGTTGAAAAAGCAATTTGATCCTGATCGTTCCAAGCGAATGACTATGATGAAGAAAGTGCCTTTTATTTCTGAGACTATCATGATGAAGATTGGTGGTTCAACCAGTTTCGACTATTTCCCAATTAAGGGCCACAAAGGCTCGAATGTGGCCAAGTTAATCAAATTAATGAATTGGAACAAGGATGACTGTGTGTACTACGGTGACGGTCTGTACCAAGGTGGTAACGACGAGGTGGTAATAGGAGTAATTGATACTATTCCGGTCGAAGACCATATAGATACTTACACTAAGTTAAATGCTCAGTTCAATAAACACACCTAAAGAGTTGACACCTTTTGTAGTAAGGAGTATCTTCAAGTTAATGCAACGAATCAAGCAAAACATGCTAGTGGTCGCCCTGATTAGGCATTAGGTGTCGGCTTTTGTTGTATTGTTAAACTACAAAAACCGGCACTGAGCCGGAATTTTTGTACAAGATTGTAGTTACCTGTTACTGCTATACTAAACAGAGCAAGTAGTAACATATGAGCCAAAAGCTCTGAGCGTATCACATTGTGCGCCACCCTTAGCCCGCTTACCACGCGGGCTTTGTTTATGAAATAAAGTCTTCTGAAACCAGTGAGTATAAGGATAGATATATAGACAAAGCCTCGAGATCAGAGACAGCTGTAAAAGTACCCTTGTTTGAAATATAAAAAGTCGCGTCATCTATGGAAAACCTGTGTAATCTTACTGATATCGTAGAAATAACAGGTGTCTGAGTAAATATTTTTCCAGACTCAGTTACACCATAAAAAACATTATCGGCTGTTTTACTAAAGGTTAAGGGTTTGTCTTGGAAAGAATTTGAAAAGTTTTCATTTGTATAAGTACTAGGTACAGCAAATGCTCTACCTACTGCAGGCAATACCAGGATAGTGATAATTAGTACTTTGACAAAAGTTTTCATTGATTTAACAATAAAACTACAATATAGTGTATTTGTCAATAGCTTTTAACTATTAGTGGACCGTACAAGACTTGAACTTGCGACCTCTTCCATGCCATGGAAGCGCTCTACCAGCTGAGCTAACGGCCCATTTTAAGGTATTGTTAATTATCTGTTAACATTACATCGATTTCCTCATTAAATACTTCGATACAATCAACATTGGCCGTGTTTATCATTAGCATTCTGCCATCTTTCATCATCATCTTTGTAAACTCCCCCTGTTTGATTGTGTCAGTAATGATGCCAGAAAAAGTTCTTTTGTTGCCGTTGGTAAAGTGAATAATTTGAGTAACACTGCTTCCAAGTTGACCAACGGTTGATTTAATATCTGGCATAACCATGAGATTTTAGCATATTGTCTTATATACACAAAAACATGTATAGTGATTGACTTTCTTATTACATATCGGTATTATGATGCGCACTTGAGAAGAGATTCTCAAATCCGAGCGAAGAATATTTGGTCTCACTTGGACCATTAAGCAAAGCTTTCTGACCCTTCGCTCACTAGATAAATCAAATTCCAAGTAGTTTGAGTGTCTGGGCCAGTAAGCAAAACTTTCTGACCCTTCGCTCGGAAAATATAAAAATAGACTTTTATTTTTCCTCGCTTGGGCCAGTAGCTCAGTTGGCTAGAGCGCCTCATTTGCACTGAGGAGGCCGGGGGTTCGAGTCCTCTCTGGTCCACCATAATAAAATGTCCGACTATTTGTCGGGCATTTTATTATGGCTTTGGATTGCTTGGAGCAAACTCGAAGGCCGGACTGAGTTTACGAAGGAGGCGGGGTCGCGAGCGCGACGTAGGAGCAACTTGTAACCATGTCCTTACTTAATGTCTTTGAGTAGTAGTCTAAGACTAGACTGCGGCTGTTTCTACTAGATGTTTAATCAATTCTGGGAAATTAAGACCAACTGCGGCAGCAGCTTTCGGAAATAACGACTCTGGCGTCAAACCTGGCAAAGTGTTCAGTTCGAGAAAATAAACTTCTCCGTTTCTGACAATGAAATCACTGCGAGTATAATGTTCACACCCTAGAATTTTGTGTACTAAAGTAGCAATTTCTGTTAGCCTGGACTTTTCGTGATAGGTAAAATTTGCTGGACAAATCTCCCTAGTCTGACCGCTATATTTGTCGTCATATGTAAATACACTTTTACCTTCTGGCGGAACTATTTCAACCACCGGTAAGGCGTATATATCTTGATTTCTAAAATTGCTGATTACACCCACAGTAGCTTCTCTACCGCGCACGAACTCCTCAATTAAAAGCTGTTCATGGTCTGAAAGTAGTTTAAATAACGCGTTTTTTAGACTGGTCTCGTCATTGGTGGCCACAATTCCAAGAGATGATCCACCAGTCACCGGTTTTATTAAAAGCTCAGGACCAATATCAAGCATAATCTGTGCAGTATTTTCTGACAGGTTTTCTAGTTCAGATCGGTAAAAAGTGCGATATCGAGGTGTTTTAACACCGTAACCAACTAAAGTTTTTTTAGTTAGCTGTTTGTTAAAAGCGATTGCTGATGGGAGAGAGCGACTGCCAGTAAAAGGGATTTGTTTTCTTTGTAAAATTTTTTGCACTTGTCCATCTTCACCATACTGACCATGTAAAGCCAAAAAAACTACATCGACTGCATCAAGAATTTTTTCTGGATTTTTTATAAATCCATTTTCCAGCCATTCTCCTCGTTTGGTGATAACAATGTCTTGGCAGTGGTAGGGATGTTGCTTAAGTGCCTCAAGTACTGATGCGCCAGACCTCATGGATACGTCATGCTCTAAACTTGGACCACCTCTTAAAACGGCTACTCTTTTCATGAGTATGATTATAGCACGGGATAAATTTACACTTTTCCATAGACTTCTTCTAGTAAATCTACATCTTTTTTAGTTGATAATAGTAGGTGGTTGTTGTACTTGACCATGGCTGACAACAATTCACTCGCACTTTCATTATTAACTTTTTCTTTATACAGTCTTCTAAAACTTTCAAAATCTTTTATGAAACAGTGTCCGCCTGCTCCTCTTTTAGATTTAACTTCAGACTCATCATGGCCACTATTGTGTACAGGGTCAGTATGACTCTCCCCTACTCTTGAATCGGCTACTAACGCTTCTCTAACAATAGAATAATCAGCTTCACTCTTAATCACTAAATCATACAGAATATTCATAAATATAACTTTTGAGTATAAAAGACAATTGCCTGCGTATTTTACTAATTCTGCCTCTTTTGCTGACATTACCTTTTCGTATTTTGCTCTCGGTAACAATTCCATTACTATTCTGGCCTTTTCTGCGAAAATGTAGTCATCAATGGGAATACCGATTATGTTGCGCTCTGGATGTTCCACATCATACTTGGCAGTTTTTTCTCGTAAAAACTCAGGACTATGCAAGACGTATAAATCTGGAAACAGTTGTTGCAGACGGTCAGTTCTGCCAGGTTGCATTGTCGACTTAATGACCGCAATCGTACCTTTACTCAAGTTTGTCAAAGCATCAATGACAAACTCTGCGCTAAAGCCTTCCGTCGTGGTAGGAGTTGGTACGGCGATAAAAACAATCTTACATTGACGAACTTTGTAACGATTATTGGCGTAAGGTTCTTCCAAAGCATAACGAACCACATCGTAACCTCGATTCTCGAAATCATCTGCGTAATTTTTACCAATCCATCCTTGTCCAATGAAACCTATTGTTTGCTTAATTTTAACCATATACTTTCTAACTTTTATTACTGCTGAATAGTTGTATTAAACTGTTTGCAGGACACTATACTACAATGGTTATGGTTTTGTCAGAAGTTTACGTCGTTTTTTTCTGTGGTAGGTAATAGCAAAACGATGAGCTTCAGCGTTGCTTAGTAAAATCTCATCCTTGTAACGCTCAATTAGTTTTTTTTGACCGATTATTCTAACTGGCTTATGTTTATCGTCCTTTACTACTCCAACTACAGGAATTGTCAGTTTTTTTGCTCTCAGTACCTGTTCAGCGGCATTTTTTTGTGCTGTTGATCCATCAACGACAATCAGCTGTGGCATTGGCCAATCATGATGAATCAGACGTCTTAACAAAACTTCCTTTAATGCCGCGGTATCATTGGCACTCTGTAGAGATTCTATTTTAAATTTGCGATACTCTGATTTTGCTAAAATTCCTCCTTCAGTGACAGTCATCGCCCCGACCATATCTTCACCTGCCATATGTGCTATATCGTAAGCCTCAATTCGCAGATTGTTTTCATCCCGATAAATCCGATTATCTGACTTTACTAATGAGACGTCTTGGATGTGCTCAAGCGCAAATATTCTTCGTTTAACAAGGTCTGCCTCTTCGAATTGTTCACTTTTTGCTAACCTCATCATTTCTTTTTGCAACTCATTTATTATTTGTTCTTTTTTACTTTCAAAGAATAGTCGAATATGCTTGATTGTCATATCATATTCATATTTTGATTGAATTTTTGGATACAAACCGATTTGACGGTTAAAGTCAATTTTTCCCTTTGCTATTTTACTTTTTTCTTGCCCGACTGGAATTTTTGTGTCATAAAACTTAAAAAGTTTCTTAACTATTTTAAGCGCTTCTTTAAAAAGCATCCCACTTGGGAAGGGGCCAAATTCGTACATTATCTCCTTTCTAGAAAATCTTTCAGTTAAATCCTTACCCCGGACAACTAGTACCCGAGGCCACTCTTCTTGAGTAATCACTAAATGATTATAGCTTTTATCGTCTTTACCGATCGTGTTGTATCGTGGTTTATGAGTTCTAATCAGATTCGTTTCAAGAATTAAGGCTTCTAGAACACTATCAGTTTCAGTAAATTCAATAGTTTTAGCTTCTAAAACCATTTTCTCAATCAGTTCTGAACGTTTTTCTGCAATATCATCTGTGAAATAACTACGTACCCGGGCACGTAGTGAGGTGGCTTTACCTAAGTATAAAATTTCTTTTTTAGGACCAAGGAAAAAGTATACCCCTGGTTGGTCTGGTAACTTAAGCTTTTTGAGTAGCTCTTTTTTCATAAATAAACAATAACAAAATAATTGGTGTGCACAACTTTTGTGAAAAAAATAACCCGGAGGAGTATTATTAATTTTTAGAGGAAGTTAGGTTCATTTGCAAAAAAGGGGGTGGAACAATGAGTAAGCGTAATGATGTAAAGTTTAAAGCATTCAAGCTCGCACTACTAAATCATTATCTTAAAAATCCAAAGTTATTTAGCTATGACCACTTAAGTACAGAGCTTTGGCAAAATCTTTTTACTTGGCACTTCTGTGCCCAGCCAGATTCATTAGAGGACCCAAAATGGGATAAACTCCTTCATGAAATTGGCGGGATGCAAGCTGACTTAGAACTGAGGAAGCTTATACCTTGGCTGGTAAAAAAGAGGGATCTCAAGTTCAAGAAGCAAGCGGCTTAGCCGCTTCTTTTTTTATTAAATAATCTGTTTAGATATTTTCCAGTATGTGATTTGTCATTCTCAGCTACCTGCTCAGGGGTACCCTTAGCAATCACCTTACCCCCTCCAGCCCCACCCTCTGGCCCAATATCGATAACATAATCAGCGCTTTTTACCAAATCTAAGTTATGTTCTATAACCATCACTGTATTTCCTCTATCTACCAGTTTTTGTAATATTTCAATTAGTTTTCTAACATCCTCGTAGTGTAATCCAATAGTTGGTTCATCTAGAAGATAAATAGTTTTTTGAGTATGCTGTCGGTATAATTCAGAAGCAATCTTTACCCGCTGTGCTTCTCCACCAGACAGTGTGGTGGCGCTTTGTCCAAGTTCCAAATAGCCAAGACCCACATCGTTTAAAGATCTTAGACGTTCCTCAATGGCAGGTACATCCTTAAAAAACTCATGGGATTCTTCCACGGTCATATGAAGTACTTCATGAATATTTTTACCTTTATAGTAGACTTCAAGGGTTTCTTTAGTAAATCTTGTACCATCACAAACATCACAAGTCACATAAACCGTTGGTAAAAAGTGCATTTCGACTGCAATTAATCCATTGCCCTGACAGGCCTCACAACGACCACCTTTAACATTAAAACTAAAACGTCCACTCTTCCAACCTCTCGCACGAGATTCACTGGTCGCTGCGAATAAGTCACGAATATGAGTAAAAGCGCCGGTATAAGTCGCGGGGTTACTGCGTGGAGTTCGACCAATTGGTGACTGATCTATTAAAACTGATCGTCCCAGATATTCTGTACCAGTAAAGGTTGAGCAGTTGTATAACTTGGCAGTTCTATGTTTCCTATCTAACCTGCCTTTTAAATTACGGTCCAAAATTTCGTACATAAATGTTGACTTGCCAGAACCAGATACTCCTGTCACGCAAATAAGTCGACCGAGAGGTATATCTACATTTAAATTTTTAATATTGAAAGCATTACCACCTTTTATTTGAATCTTCCCTTTTTCACCGCTTCGTCGTTCTGGTATCTCAATCTCCTTATCACCTCTTAAATAGTCTAAGGTAACTGATTTTGATGAATTAGTTTTTGCAGACAGAAGTTTATGCATATCGTCAGCTACAATGATTTCTCCACCATGAACACCTGCCCCAGGGCCGATATCTACTAAATAATCTGCCGCAAACATTGTATCTTCATCATGCTCCACTACAATGATTGTGTTGCCCAAATCTCTTAACTCTTGAAGGGTTTTGATTAGTTTATCATTGTCACGCTGATGAAGACCAATGGTTGGCTCATCCAAAACATAAAGAGCACCGACTAAACCAGAACCGAGTTGGGAAGCAAGGCGAATACGTTGCGCTTCGCCGCCAGAAAGAGTGTTTGCCCGTCTATTTAAGGTTAAGTACTCAATTCCTACATCCATCATAAAATCTAAGCGCTCAATAACTTCACGTAAAGCAGGCCACGCTATTTCTTCGTTCTTTTTGGACAGTTTTAAATTACTAATAAACTTGACTGCTTCTGCTACAGTCAAATTAGTAAAGTCAACGATGTTTAAACCTAGATTTTTGTCGTCACCTCCTAAATATACCCGTAAGGCTTCCTTGCGCAATCTAGCCCCATTACAGACTGAACACTCGTCAGACTGAAAAATACCAACCATACCCAAACCATTACATTCAGGACAAGCACCATATGGCGAATTAAAAGAAAATAATCTTGGTTCTACTTCTGGAAACGATGAACCATCAACTGGGCAAATAAATTTGGCTGACATTATCCTTTCAGAACCATCCGGACTTTCAATTTTAACTAAACCATTGGCTTCAATTAAGGCTAATTCTACCGCTTCTGACAATCTCTCTCTTGAACCTTTTACATCATCTTTAAATTCACTTACGTAAATTTCATCAATCAAGACATCAATATCATGTCGTTTGTTTTTACTTAAAATGATCTTGTCACGGAGTTGCTTTACTTCACCGTCGATTTTAACTGTTTCATAACCTTTACTAAGCAAGTCATACAGCAACTGATAGTATTCCCCTTTCCGCCCTACCACCACTGGTGCAAATATTGCTACTCTACCCTTAGAAACTTCAATTCCTAGAACTGCTTGTGACTGCTTTTTTGTTGCTTCTTTCACTTCTTTTTCTTCAATTGATTTTAGAACATTTCGTAAAATTTCATCATGAGACAACTTCTCGATTGGAACGTCAGTATCAAGACAGTATGGCTGACCGATTCGAGCATAAACTATCCGTAAGTAGTCATAAATTTCAGTAATTGTAGCTACAGTTGAGCGAGGGTTTCTTGAAGCGGATTTTTGATCAATTGAAATGGCAGGAGACAGACCAGCTATTTCATCAACATCGGGTTTTTGCATTTTATTTAAAAACTGACGGGCATATGGTGAAAGCGACTCGACATAGCGTCTTTGTCCTTCAGCAAAGATTGTGTCGAAGGCCAAAGATGACTTTCCAGAGCCAGATGGTCCCGTAATAGCAATCATACGTCCACGCGGCATTTCTACGTTTATGTTTTTTAAATTATGAGTTCGAGCACCTTTAATAACGATCTTGTCAGAATCTTTTTTTTTCCAGCTAGTTTTTGGTTTTTTGTTATCGTTTTCTTTTTTTGCCATATATACCCCATGAAACTCCGCTTGGTGGCGAAGGTTTTGTACTGCTCATTATACAGAGAGGAGTGTTTAAATCAATCAGTTTCTATCTGTGTTAAACGTAATGACAATATGAGTACCTGTCCCTTTTATCGACTCTACCCCAATAGTTCCGTGTAAAATGGTCACTAATTGCTTGGTAATCCACATCCCTAACCCTGTCCCGACAATTTTTGTCTCATCTACGTTTCCAACCCTAGTAAAGGGTGTAAACAATTTTTTTTGATCATCTGCACTAATACCAGTTCCAGTATCTTTCACTCTGATGATAACTTTATCCGGTTCTTGTGTGGCTGCGATAGTTACCGAACCAGCATCAGTGTATTTAATGGCGTTAGTGACAATATTTGTTAGTATCTGCACAACTCGATTTGGATCAGTTCTAAAAATAATTGGCTTTGGTGGTAACTCAAATTTTAATTCAATGTTTCTTTCAGATGCCAATGATCGTAAATCTTCAGTCAACTTGACCAACATAGGCTCTAGTTTGACTTGGATAATTTCAATTGGTAGTCTGCCCGACTGAATTCTGGCGACTTCGAGAAAATCGTTAACTAGTAACACTAATCGTTCTGTTGAAATACTGATGTTTTGAGCATACTTTAGCTCATCTTTAGATATTGTTTGTGACTCTTCTAGAAAACTTGCGTAACCTTTAATAGCGGTTAGAGGAGTTCTAAACTCATGGGCAATCATATTGGTAAAGCTATCTCTTTCTGACAAAGTGTTTTTAGCTTCTGTGTACTTTCTGGCCCAATTTGTTTGCTGGTTAATCCAATACGCTAGTGCTATCAGAAAAACAAAAATTGCTGTTAGACCATAGTATGAATCACGCATTCTTTTTTTTAGTATCATATCTACCGATCGATAATCATGTAGCGAGAAAATATAAATATAGCCATCGGAAACTTTCTCCCGACTGAACACATGTGAGACTCTACCAGTTGATAGATAATAGTCAGATTGTTGGAAGGTAACCTTTTCTCCAAATGAAGTTTCTCGATAAGAAGTATAGACATCTTCAAAACTCAAACCCTCACTTGTACTAGTAGCATAGAGAACGTCAAGGCTCGTTGTAGCGGTTCTAAAAATTACTATTTGTTTAATTGTATAATTCTCTGAATCTGAAAAAACTCTATCTGCCACTACTTTAACCGATTCACCAACACCATTAGTTTGCTGAGTTAAGGCTCTCAAAGAATCATGCAATATTCCAATTTTTTGCCCTCGGCTTGTCCCTATGTTTGTATTTGCTGTATCAAAAAAATTATTTGTTACTACAAAAAATAATACTGGAAATACAAAAACCAGTATCCCTACTAGTAAAATCTTGGAGTTGGTTCGCATAATTACAAACCCTTTTTGAATGGCTGTTAGAAGAGAAGAGATCATAACTAAGCTGGAGTTGGACCAGATTTTGTTTGACTATTAGTTTTTTTTGACAAATTTACTATAGAGTCTTCTTTTTCATCTTGGGAACGTAAACTAATTCCAAGCATCAGCAATATTAGGCCGAGAGCTAATATGCCCAAACCAATAATAGTTTGTAAGGCGCTGCTATTATTACTTTCAGTAGTAAGTGGAACATACGGTAAATTATCCGTCTCATTTGCACCAACTACTGAAAAAGCTTGGGCTTCTTTTACGAAAGCAAAAGGTTTACTTTGTGCAATAATGGCACCTGCATTGTCAGTAACTGCCACATAGACTTCATGCTCTCCATCCTCCAACTCTTTGTTAAAGGTGTAAATAAATGAGCCGTCAGCATCAGTTTTTATAGTAACAATAGTTGGTGTGCTGTAAATAAACAAAGTGACATAGCTATTAGGTAGAGCTTTTCCTTTAATTTCTGCTCGAACTGATGGTAGTCCGATATTTGAATCAATTGATTCTATTGGGGTAACTGTTTCCACTGTTAGCACATCATCACGCTCTAATACTTTAAAGTTTTTTGGTGAATCATATTGAATTAAAGCGTCGTCATTAGGATCACTTGGATCAAAGCCTTTCACTACTTCAATTCCATCCGGTGTACCATCATTATCTGAGTCAATTTGTAATGGGTTCGTCTTAAAGATGTGAACTTCATCATAGTCGGAAATACCATCTTTATCGGAGTCTTCTGAAGTTTCTCCAGAGCTTTTGTCTGAACGTAAGCGCTCAAAGGTTTCAACTCGACCTTCTATTTCCTTAATGTGTTTTGTAAACTCCTCGTTAACGTCATCAAAGATAGCTTGTGTTTCATTATCATTCAAAGTGGAAAGCACAATAGTGTCTTTAGTTTTGGTCAATTCACGTTTGACAGTTTCAATTAAAATATCATCACCACTTTGAATTGCGACAGCATACCTTTTTGCTAACTCATTCAATTCTGTCTTGTTGTTATCAATTAATTTCTTTGTCTCAACATCAACCTTTGGGTCAATGGCCTTTACACTAGGGCTAATGTCTTCATCTACAACCCCTAGAAATTCACGTGGACTAGTCACTGAAGTGGAGGATGTTTTTGCTTTTAATAAAGATATCTCATTTTCTGTTTTAACAACATCTACCTGCGGATTGTTTACCAGCAAGTTTAAAGCTGTTGATTTAACAGTATGGTTATCTTTTGTTTTTGAAAGAGCTTTGAACTCATATTTTCCGTTTTTTAGCTTAGTTGTATCAAAAACAAAACGCCACTCGTTATTTGAATTTATTGCTAAACCAACAAACAGCTCAGCGGACCCTGACACTGGACGAGCATATAGTTCAATGAATTTCAAATCATAGTTAGTTACAAACGGAACACTAACTACCCCAGAGACTTCTGATTTGTTGAAAGGTTTAAATTTGAAAAAAGATAAGCTTGTTTCAAATTTTTCAGCTTCTACTTTGACTGGTTCTGTTGGTACAGGTTCGCGAGCATCCTCTTCTTCATGCAATTTGCGATCATATTCACCTACAACCTCTTCTGCTATTTTTTCATTTTCATCACTAGCTTCACTGGTAGATTCAACCACATCTTCATTTTCTGATTTTGTGGTCGTGTCTTCTTCGAGCGGTTCATCATTAGTTATGTCTTCTTCTTTTTCATCTGGATCGAGCTGATTATACTCAATTTCTGCTTCAGCTGAGCCTAGAAAAAAAACACGAGAGTCGAATATACGATTTCCAGAACCGTCAGCTGCCTTACCCTTTACCACCAAAGCATAATAACCGCTGTCATGGTCATTAGGGTCAACTAAAAACTTAAACCTTCTTTCACTCAAAGCTTGAAATGGTAATTGTGTGTACTTGTTAGTACCCACAGCTCTTAGACCTACCCAAAAATCATTAATAGAAACTGCTGAAAAGACAATCCACATTTCGTTATCTATCAAATTAGGCACAGTTGTTAAGAAATCTAAATTTGGTGGTTCGGCATTTATGCCTGTTATAGTAGTGGCCTGTTCATCTATGATTTCATCGTCAGTAGTTGAACTATTGTCCGTAGTACTATAGACGCTTGCTAAGTTAGCATCAGGCAGCACTGTAGAAAACAGTGCATAAGTTGCGCCAACCAAAATAAAACAAACTGCAGAAACATAAGCAATAACATAAAATGAACGCTTCACTTCCCTATCGAAAAGTTTTTCTATAAAATGTGTCCTTTCGACCATTCTGGTAGTTGGAACATTCGGTAAAGACACTTCGTCTGGGGTTTTTTTCGATGAGAGTTTTTTATTGTCTGGTTGCTTGCTGGTTGCTTTTTCGGCTACAACAACCTTTGAACTTTTTGACTTAGATTTAGAAACTGTTTTTTTTCTAACCACTTTAGTCTTTTTGCTTGGGGTTCCCTTTATCTTGGTTGATTTCGCCCGAGCTATCTCTGTAGTGGGTTTATTAGACTTTTTTACAGTTTTCTTTACGGTAGCTTTTGTCCGCACCGGCTTTACTGCTTTTGCATTCTTGCTCTTAGTTTTAGGTTTTTTAACCGCCATAAACTATTTAACTAATTCTTCGATTGTCTCGACTAGTTCTGCCAAGTCTGTCATCGCTTTTACATAAAAACTATTGGCACCCAACTCTTTTGCCTTACGTCTATCGTCAACTCCGTCTTTATTTGAAAAAACTATAACAGGCGTATCTTTAAGCTGACTATCGCTTTTAATTTCTTCAAGCACTTCAAAACCACTTCTCCCAGGCAGCATTAAGTCAAGAATAATTACATCAGGATTAAAGTTTTTCATCGCTGGCAAAACGTCTTTACCATCAACACTAAATTCATAGGGAAAGTCTGATTTGTCCATCCGAATAGAAAGTAAGTTTCTTAACAGTGGATCATCTTCAATTGCAAAAACTTTAATGCCTTTTGAAGATACGTCTGCTTGAATCGGGGTTATGTCAATAGCGGAATTTCCTGAAAAAACGGTATCTCCCTCAACAACTGCTTCGATTTTCTGCATTATTTCTTCTAAATCCTCATTTACGGTAATGTAGTCAGCAGCCCCCTCCGTTAATACTGTTTGAATTTCTGTTGTATCATCTGCCACTAAAGCAAAGACTGGAATTGGCGTTGATAAATCTTCACCTTTTAAATGTGATAGTACAGTGTCACATATATTTCTTTCATCCAAATAGTTTACTACTATAAGATTTACTTTTTGTTTATTTATATAATCGCGACTTACATCGCTACAAGCCAGATTTAGCACTTTTGAGCCACGACCCAACAACTCGTCTTGTACTGACGAAAGTTTATCGTTAATTTCTCCCACAAAAAGCACTGTGGCATCTACCAAGAGTGACATATGATATATAATATCACTCTGGGGTTACATTTATTTAAATAACTCACAGAACTCTATAAGGACTCTAAGTAACGTATTTCATCACGAACTATGGCTGCTGTCTCAAAATCAAGTATAGAAACAGCTTCTTCCATCTGACGACGTTTTTCTTTCAAAATCTTTTTAGGATTCTTTTTAAATAGTTCAACATCAATTTTAAGCATTTCGTCTACTGTTTCGTCATGTTCTGTTCGTAATTGATCAGCTATTGATTTGATTTCTTTCTTAATGGTTTGCGGGGTAATATTGTGCTGTTTGTTATAGGCTATTTGCAGTTTACGTCTTCTTTTTGTTTCAGATATAGCATAATTGAGTGACTTTGTTATTTCATCAGCATACAGAACAACTCGACCATTCACGTTTCTGGCGGCTCTGCCAATTGTCTGAATGAGAGCGGTTTCACTTCGCAGAAAACCCTCCTTGTCAGCATCAAGTATGGCAACCAGCTCAACTTCAGGTAAATCTAAACCTTCTCTCAGTAAGTTTACTCCGACCAGACAATCGAACTCCCCTTTACGATAGCTGGTTAGGATTTCGATTCTTTCGATTGTATCTACGTCACTATGAATATACTTCGTCTTTAGACCTTTATCATCTAAAAACTCTGACAGGTCTTCAGCCATTTGCTTCGTAAGCGTAGTAACAAGAACCCTAGCACCAGACTTCACGACTTTTTCTGCTTCACTGATGAAGTCCTTAACTTGACCTGGGTAGTTACTTTTTTCAACCACGCCACGCACATCAATTTCCGGATCAACTAGTCCCGTCGGACGAATTATCTGCTCTACAGGAAGTTTATTGTCTTCCTCCATCAGTTTAACTTCAAACTTACCGGGAGTAGCAGTAGTATAAATCTGCTGACCAACGCGCTCTTGAAATTCAGCAAATTTAAGCGGCCGGTTATCAAGTGCGCTGGGCAGTCTGAAACCATGTTCAGCTAAGGTCATCTTCCTAGAGCGGTCACCAGCATACATACCATTAAGTTGAGGGATAGTGACGTGTGATTCATCTATAATTGTCAAAAAGTCAGGCGTTCCGTCTTCTGTGTGTGGAAAATATGACAACAAAGTATACGGGGCTTCGCCTGCACGACGCCTATCAAAGTGTCGGGAATAGTTTTCAATTCCGTTGCAATACCCTACTTCGCGAATTAGTGCTAGGTCATGCTCTGTCCTACGCTTCAATCGCTCTGCTTCAAGAATTTTTCCTTCTTTTCTAAATTTTGTTAGCTGTTGTTTAAGTTCAAGCTTGATATCTTCCATAGCAATTTTCCTTTCTGCTTCAGGTGTTACAAAGTGTTTTGCTGGGAATAAGTAGAAAACATCAGGTTCAGAAATTATTGATCGTGTAATACCGTCGATTTTTGTGATGTTGGACACATTATTGCCCGTAAAATTCAAACGGTATATCACTCGTTCGTTGGTCGGCATAATTTCAATGGTATTACCGACGGCTCTAAAGTGACCAGGAGTCAAATCGGCATTTGTTCGTTCAAAATACATATCCACTAACACTCGTAACATTTCAGTTCTATTAGTTTCAAAGCCTCTCTGAATTCGCTTATGTTTACTTTCGTATTCTTTCGGTGAACCTAAACCGTAAATACAGGAAACCGAGGCAACAATAATCACGTCTTCACGAGTTAAAAGTGCTTGAGTAGAAGCATGACGCAAACGATCTATTTCTTCGTTTATTTGGGCTTCTTTCTCAATGTAAGTATCACTAGTTGGCATATAAGCCTCAGGTTGATAATAGTCATAATAGGAAACAAAATAATGAACAGCATTATTTGGGAAAAAGTCCTTGTATTCTTGTGCCAACTGAGCTGCTAAAGTTTTATTATGAGCAATCACTAAAGTTGGTTTTTGAATTTGTTGAATGACGTTAGCCACAGTGAAAGTTTTTCCTGAACCAGTCACACCTAATAAGGTCTGGTATCTATCACCATTTTTTACTCCTTTCACTAACTGTTTTATTGCCTTTGGTTGGTCACCGGCAGGAATTTTATCTGTTGCTAGTTCAAATTTCATGTTGATTACTATAGCCTGAGATCAAAATAAAAAAAAGCCGACTAACGATTGCTAGTTCAGCTTTTACAGATGTTTAAATTTACCTGATTAAAGGAATCTCTCCTCATTTTCCTTAAGAGCGTCTTCCATTTCATGGATTAGAATTATGTGTTTTTCTGCCAACGGCAAATAGAAGTTCTTTGTCTCTTCCACTTTTCTTATTTGTTTTTCGGTATCAAGACCCCACATGTTCATATTATTATCTAGCCTATCTGGCAATTTAATAATCAGTGGTTCACGAGGTGCCTCAGCGAGTCGATGATGGAAAAAATGATTTCTTTTTTCTTTATTATCGTCAAAATTAGACTTGGGAGGCTTTGATACCCACCATACTAATTCGCCTGTTCTGGAGGAAAATCTAATTGAAACTTTTTGATGAGTCCAATAATCAATGTCTTCGACCAAATCGTGCAAAAGAGACGCGGCTATAATCTCTGCGTCAATGACCCTTAAATGCAGTAGTATCATTAACGCGACTCGTCGCAAGTGCTCAAAGTAACGCTCCCCATTCCCTTCTCGGTAGATACCTCGAAAGGCTTCCTTACCTAGCTCATAGGCATCCTCGATTAGGCGATAGTCTGCACCACCTTCTGGAAAGTGCATACCTATTATCGAGAAGAATGCTTCACGGTCAGGATAATCCTTGTGATATTGTCTGATTTTGTTCAGCATGTGCATGCCTCCTCTGTATGTTCATGTCTGACGCTAGATTGCCATATACTTTCAACTTGTCAATATATTTTCCCTCAGTCTTTTTGTGAAATTTACTATGTAATACAAATTGTGTAATGAAGCCAAATGAGGTCCAAGCATCTCTTGGGAACGGAAAAGATGAGCTAGATAAGCCTTGGTGTAATTCTGACAAACGTAGCAATCGCATGATTCATCAGGTTTTGAGAAGTCCCTTTGATATTTGCTATTTAGTAAATTAGTACGTTTATGTCCTTCGTTCGTCATTTCATAAATAGTGCCGGTTCGAGCTATTCGAGTAGGGGCCACACAATCAAAAGTATCACAGCCAAGCGCTACCCCTTCAGTGATGTCTTCTGGCTCACCTATCCCTAGTAGATGTCTGGGCTTATCTTCTGGCAGCACCTCGTTCACCACTTGCAGAGCTTCGCCTAAATCATCTTTAGTAAAGGAGCCACCGATACCAAAACCGTCAAAATCCATAGCGCTTAAAACCTCAGCACTTTGTTTCCGTAAATCTAAATACCGACCTCCTTGAACTACACCGTACAAACCTTGTTTTTTTAGCGCTTCGTAATTTTGCTTATGGGCTAAAATGCTGCGTTTGGCCCAGCGATGGGTACGTTCCATCGCTTCGAGTTGGTAATCTTTGTCTGCTGTAGGGCTTGTACACTCATCAAAAGCTACAATGATGTCTGCTCCGATATCGTGCTGAATTTCAATTGATCGCTCAGCTGTAAAACGGTGCATTGATCCGTCTAAATGCGAAGTGAATGTTACCCCTTCTTCATCAATTACACATAATTTTCCATGTTCTTCAGCTACTTTTTTTGAATAAACATTTAAACTTTTCTTTTCTTCATGTTCTACAGACTCTCCTTTAGCAAATTTTGTCACCCCTTTGCCAAAAGCAGCCCCCAAGGAAAACACTTGGAAGCCACCGCTGTCTGTCATTGTTGGAATATTCCAATTAGAGAATTCGTGCAGGCCACCAGCTTTTTTTATAACATCAGCTCCCGGCTGTAGAAATAAATGGTAGGTATTGGCTAAAGCGACCTGATTACCCACATAGTCCCGCATGTCTTCAGGCTTTATGCTTTTAACCGTACCCTTGGTACCTACCACCACAAAAGCTGGTGTTTCTATAACCCCATGTGGAGTATGAATTAAACCAGCCCGGCCTAGAGTACCGAGCTGCCTTTTTATTATTTCAAATCTTATTGGTGAGTTACTCATTATCGAATATCAACCAACTCAATGGCAAATACTAGTGTCGAGTTTGGTGGAATTGGTCCAACCCCCTCTTCACCATAGGCTTTGTCAGGTGGTATAACCAGTACTCGTTGGCCACCAACTTTCATTCCAAGCAAGCCCTCATCCCAACCTTTAATAACCATTCCAGCGCCAATCTTAAATTGAAACGGTTCGCCACGTTTTCTCGAGTTATCGAACTCAGTTCCGTTTTGCAATGTACCTATGTAGTGAACAGAAACAGTGTCTCCTGACTTTACTTCTTCTCCAGCGCCAATTTTTACATCATCAATTACCATACGATCAATATTACCGTTATTAAAAGCAGTCTCATAAGCTTTAGCCCTAGCTTGATTCTTATCACCAGTTTCAGCTACCACGACCGGCTGCTGACTTTCAATCAGCTGAGCTGTTTGGAAAGACTCCGTTGATAACAAGGTCGTCTTAACTTGCACCAAATAAATAGCCATCGCCATTAAACCGATGCTGATTCCCGCTCCAATTAATTCAAATTTGTTAAACATAAAATTTTTTTCCATAATAGAGACTTTTACTGAATTTGCAACTCTAGACTACAGTAAGCCAGCCGTTGGATGAAATACACCAATATCATTTAAATACATATAAGCAAAAATACAAACTGCAGCGAACAAAAAGGATAACACTGCCACTGTAAATAGTTTTGGTAAATCAGAACTATTGTTAGTGGTTTTATTACCAATTTTTATTGTGTCAGTTAATTCAAGGTCGATACCTAACAAAGCACTAATCTCACTAGGTTTCAAAGTTTCATCTGAACGAAATACTTTGTGTAGACCTTGAACTTTCGCCTCTTTTGTCTTTACGTTCTGACGCAAGACCATAATAGCTGAGTCTATCTCATCTTCTTGATATCTAGCACTCATCAACACGGCTCTAATTTCATCATCTGGAGAGGCTGGGGTGATGCCATTAATTTTTAAGATTGCTTCTACTTGTTTACGGTTGATCATATAATTTCATCACTTTCTTCCATTTCTTCTATTGGTTTTTCATTTACTATGTACTGACTATAAATTTCCAGCAACACAATAAATAGAGTAACAATGACTGGTCCAATCACGAAGCCTATTGGACCCATCAGTGCAATACCGCCTAAAACCGAGATAAGAATAATAAAAGGGTGCAAATTATTTCCTCGACTCATCAAGTACGGCCCGATGAAATTATCAATCATTCCTACGATAAGAACTGACCAGATTAATAAGCCAACAGCATTGACCATTTCACCGACAAAGAATAGATAGACTATTGCGGGAACGGTTACAATAGTTGTGCCAATTCCCGGAATAAGTGCACCGAGTGAAGCTAGTGACCCCCAAAGAATCGCCCTCTCAATACCAAAAATAGTAAAACCAATAGCCACCAAGGAACCCTGAATGATTGCCACTAGAACAGTGCCCGTAGCGACTGCTCGGACAGCGATTGCTAAACGGTTAAATATCACTTCGTCTTCGTGATCAGGAAGCGGACTAACTTTAATCACCAATCGCAATAACTCTTTCCCATCTCTAAAGAAATAAAAAGAACCAATTAGAGCAATAAAAAATACAAACAAGGTCGATAATGTACCGGCAAAAATGGCCGCTATGCCTCCGGTAAAACTGGAGGCAACAGCTTCCAGTTGGGAATTTAAATCGAGGTTAAAGCTCGGGACCACCTTTTGGACAGCTGCTTCAAACCCAGCAAATTGCATTTGTAGACTAGATGGTTCATTACCAAAATCTTGATAGACAGACACTAGCTCACTTACTACTAATGATGAGATAAGAACCAGAGGTATAACAATTATCGTTAAGACGATTAACGTCGATAAGAAAGCAGCTATGCTGCGGTTTTCTTTTGGGACATGTTTTTTGATTCGAAAGTATAGCGGGTGGCAAATTGTCACAATAATTACAGCCAATGCTAAAGCAGTTATAAACGGTGCCATTAATAACCAAACCAGATACCCAGCTAAAAGTAACAAACCAAAAAAGAAAACGTATTCGACAATTCTGCCCAATTTCATAGTAATAGTATACAGTAAATAATAATATAAAAAATGGCCACACCTGCATGTGTGACCATCTACTGATTACTTTTCAGCTAACTCACTTTGTGATATTAGTGCGAGCATTTCAAGCGTTTTAAAAGACTCCCTTGCAGCGCTGTCTAAAGCATAGAAAGCTGAAGCGAAAAAATGTGATAACCCCCAAAGGATTATTAAAAAACCTATTGCGTTACGCATAAAATTCATTGCGACCAGAAACCCCTTTCGACACAGGAGCTTCAATAAACTGAACTGATCGCAAAGCAACGTAACTTACTACTTGTATACTGATAGATAAATACTCTTTAGTCAAGAGGTACACTTTCTGCAGCTAATTGTTCTTTGATAATTTGCTCTAGTAACACAAAATCTATCTCGCCTCTTATATGTTTTATGACTTGTCCGTCTTGGTTATAAATTACCGTTTCTGGCATATTATAGCCGTTAATCAAATTGTAATATCTGTCTTCTGGATCTAGAACCAACATTACCGTGTTTGGAATAGCAAACTTTTTAATGAATTGTTTGGCTAGAGCTGAACGGTCAGCTCGGTTGATAGCCAAAAACTTTACACTACTCTCAGGGTATTTTTCTGAAAAGTGTCCCAACTTATTTAGCTCCTCTGCTGACGCTGGACTCCAACTAGCCCACGAGTTTACAACCAAAATTGAACCTGTGAAGTTATCTAGATATATGCGATTGCCATCAATATCTGTGTAACTATAATCGTCATCTGAACGTAAAAAATCATCAAGCGCAGATGGCACGTCATCAGCCTTATGTTTATTTTTATAGTGAACAAAATACGTATATCCAGATACCAATAAAGCTATAGCGACAACTATACTCAAAGTAATGACTGCTTCCTTTTTTGTTTGCATAGCTTATATCAATAAAAAATTAAAACTGATAGCTAAACCAGATATTTCTTGATGTCTTAAATAAGCAAAAATAAGCATGCCAAAAGTAATGGCAGCAAAGAAAAGGGTTATAAGGATTATAGTTTTCTTATCCATATATATTATTCTACCTCACTTACATAGTCCTTACCTACATAAATTGTAATTGGTTCATTTAAAGGTGCGTCAGCATAAGCTGATAGCAGTACACCTTCAATCTCAGCACTAAGATTGAGGGCTTGGTCAATGAAATCTGGGTGGTACACAATGACTGTATTTTGATCCTTTACGCCGAAATCAGTTGATAAATCAGATATTTCATAACCTTTGCTTTCTAGTGACACTCTTAACTTTGCCGCTAGACCGCTGACTCCGCTACGATTTACCAACTTGATTAGAGGTAGATCATTAGGTTTTGGTAAGGTTTCAATATCTTTGATATCAGTTTCTTTCATATCATCATATTCAACTTGTTCAGAAGAAATACGTATGTTACTACCTTCTGGATCTACAATTACCTCGTAGCCTCTGTCACTCACAGTAGCGTTTTTGGTAAACCAAATAATAAAAGCTACAAATGACAATACCGCCAGTACAATAAAAAAGAATTTGTGATACTGCTTAATAAACTTAAACGAGTTTGATACTTTTTGTGATACTGAGCGACTAGATTGAAAGCGTTGACTTAAATCAAGGATCCCTTCTTCAAGTGGAGCAATAACAGAAACTTTTTTTGGTCGTTTAAGTTTGTCTGGCTGTGCAAATATCGGTCTTCCTGATGGGGATACACCTGCCATAGACAACATTTTTTCAATATACAACCTGATTGCCCAAGTTATTAGTAAAATAAAGCCAAATATTATCGCAAAAACCAGCAAAGTTAACTTCCAAGGTAATACCCAGAAATAGGTTCGACTGGTAGCAAACTGCCGCTGATCTGTACCATAGCCTAATGTAACTTCAGCAGTATATCGACCCATATCGGCCATAGACCATTCCCCCGTCCAAGCAAAGGTGTACTTTCTGATCTGATTTGGAAGAACATTTCCGAATAAGGCCTGCTGATTTACCGGAATAACTCCTCGCTCCTGACCCCACATGTTGTAAATTTTAATATCACCTTGGGGTAAGATGTGAACATTACCCTCATTTTGAAATCTGAGTTCAAAATCAACTTCAGGTTTCTCTACCAAGGATTTTGTCGCTCTAAACTCACGAATTGAACCATTTTCAATAATATCCCCGGTCACCCTCAGAAACACCAAAGAAGTCACTACTTGTGAGGTTTCAACTTGTGATGAACCAGCTTGCTCTTTTGGTGGTTTAGTCCCGATTAATATGGCTGCGAAGTGGCCGCCAGGCGGAGCGTCTTCAGGCACAGCAATACCAAAAGGGATTTCAACAGTTTTTTCAGGAGGTATAACCACTGATGTCATTTGTGGTTTAATCCACTCAGCTAGAGTTTTTCCCTGTGACTCATCTTCTGACACTGGTATAAAAACCCCCTGACCCACTTCTCCTTGTGGTGCAAAATTTACAATATCTATATAAACTTCCAGCTCTTGAGGGTTGGAGTTTATCACTCTTATACTACTGTCCCACTCCTGAGCAGGATTTGCAGTCATTTCAAAAAGAGTTGGTGAAACACTTAAAGAGATAGAATTTTGAGCATTCGCAAAAAGTGGTGATATTAAGAATATGAAAAGTAGAAACAGGCTACTGATTGTTTTTAAGGTCGATATCATGATCTTGCGGATTAGGGTCGTGTCCTTCGCGAACATACATTACTACATCTTCGGTATCATCGTACTCATGTACAGCAAAGGCTCTTCTAAGTAAAAATACGATCAATATACTAACAACTAGAACACCTAGAAACAGGACTAACATCATGTGAAGTGGCATTAAATAGAAAAAAGTCGTGTCGTAAAGTGATGCGGTCTGATTTTTTCCATAATTTAAGCGCAAATTTGCTTTATATCTACCCAAATCATCTTCTAGTGGCATGGTCAGAGACAAGTTTTGGGTTTCTCCTGGGACAATTTCAGCACCCTCTACCGGCATAGATGTGACCTCGACTCCACGTGAATCATAAAAAATAATTTCACCACTAGGAACAGCTGCTAAGTCACCGATATTTTCCAGCTCAATATTTACCTGTTTACTATCTTCACCAGTAATAAAGCGTTCGATGTTAAATGAAGTTATTTTCAAAGCATCAGTTCTCTGATCCGCTATGGTTATTTTTACAATCACACCATCAGCATCTCCAGCCATAGCTTTAGCTTGGGCTGTCGGTCGATTCGGGGCTTCTACTACACCAACAAAAACGTGGTAGACTCCGGGCTCTGCGTATGGGTGAATCCTGATAATGAAGGGGACTTCGCGAGTTTCCTTGGCTGGCACTTCAATCCGACCACGACTAATCTCAACCCAACTAGCTGGATTAGTAGTGCGATCAGTCATGACTGGTGAAATAAACTCTTTAATCTCACCCTCGTTGTCCACGGTTATTTCATTTACTGTAGCGTAGAGAACTGCCTTGCGATGTTCGTAATCACTAGAAACTGTTATTAGTTTGGATACTATATCGCGTGGTATTAAGGTTTCATCTATTAAAAAAGGACGAATGGAAATCTCACCGGCAAAAGCTGAAAAAGGTAAAACAAAAAGTAAAATTGCAATGCAAATTAATACTTTTAGGTTTTGAAACATAGTGTTTATCATAACATTTAGAAGGTTGGTACGGCTATGTAGACAATGTCAGTTTCGTAATCTCCAGCCGTCTGTTGTTCAGAAACTTGAACTCGATAAATCACATCATGAACATCGATAATCGGAATAGAACTATACATTATTTCTTGTGGCGTGGTTTCTAAAGCTGCATAAGAATCAATTGGTGAAAATCTGGCAGAGCCATTGTCAAGTGTGGCATCTGTGGTGTGATAACCAAAACAACCGGTAGCAGCTCCTGAACAAGCAGTGGCCCAGCCAGCGGGTACTGCATTAGTCGCCGTAATTGCTGGAATTGAATCACCATATGAATTTAGCAGCTGTGACCCAGCGTACATATAGAGCTTATAACCTTCAGTGGCATTTGTAGTGACTGATATGCGCTGTGCTGCTTCACGTGAACTATCAAATGGCAATGAGTTAAACCCGATCGCACTGGGGGTTGTAGCATAATCAGTTGTGACACCTGCTGTAGTAGTGGCCGCGGGTAATCCAGCTACCGAAAATACCAATTGAGCTCCTTCAGTTACTAATGAAGGATAGCTTGAACTAGCTACCAAAGGCTCATCTTGATTTACGTCATATAATCTGAAGTAATATACACCATTTGCTCGAGCAGCTGCATTGGAAATAGTAAATTCAAACTCAGTATTTGCGCTAGCTACGTGAGTCAAAGTACTGATCGAATTTTGCGCTTCATTGTGTGTTCCACAACCAATTCCAACTCCGCCGGTACAACCATCGGCATTGGTTAAAACCTTTTCTTGAATAATCTCATTATCTACTCCAGCCCCATCTGCGTAGCACCAGGTAGAGCTGGCTAGGCAACTTGATGTACTGGTAACAAATGTACCCCCATCAGAAAAATCTGCGTATTGTGAGTACTGAAGAGCAAACTTGATATTGCTTCCAACAGCATTTTCTACTTCTGAAGCAATAACACGGAGTTTGATAACATCTTCGTTTGCTATATCGATCGGCGCTACGTTTAAAGCAGCCAAAGGTGAACTGGGTGTTTCATTATTAACGTCATCAAACCACCGCCAATCCCAAGAAATAGGTGTGTAGCCTGTGGTTCTAATGGTTGGATAATTTATATAACCATCTATTTCTGAGTCATCAGAATTCACTATTCTAAAACAGTAATCAGAACGTTGTGCGGCCCCATTGTGTTCAACCACCCAGTCATATTCTACATCCTGTCCAATATCTACTGAGTAAGGATTTACAGCTGAGTTATTTTGTTCTTCGAATGTACCAGCAACATCAGACGGCGTGAGTAGTAAAGTGCCAGTGGCGGGTGTACTGGTAGCCACCTCTGTTCCATCAGAAAGAGACGTATTATAACCGCGCCAGATAGTTCCACTGCCTGGTGCACCCACGTCAGTCCATACTGAAATAGCACTACAAGTAGTTTCCTGAAGACCATACTGTAATTTAAACGCTTTTGTATTCTGCGGCAAAGTAGCATTGTTAATTTTTAGAGACATTCTAATACGGACTCTTTCACCTTCTCCTAGAGGATCGTCAGCAGCTGTAATAGTTGTATTTTCACCCAATGGTGTACCAATAGCTGGCCATGGGGTAGTTGGAGTAATTGAATCATTATCAACATAGAATCGATAGTAATTTTGTCGCACTGAAGTTTCAGCCACCGGCCACTCCACCACTTCAGACCTAAACTCCATATCATTATTAGTGTCGCTACGATAAACCTCAATATGAGTTGATGATGCAATTGTAAAACCAGTATGAAGGCGCGGGTAAGTAGTACCAGTACCAACCGTGTAGTTGTTTCCAAAAATACTAGCATTGGTGGTGTTTACCGTTGCGCCAATAGAAATGCTATAAGTAGCTGGTTCGGGGTCAGGGTTATTAAGAGCACCAGACTGTTGGTACACGTTCATTTTCCCGTTACCAATTTGGGTGTTCTCAAAAACCCAAGCAATTGACGTATGGTCAGTAGGTGTCTCAGCTGTTCCGTGAAGATAGAATGATACAGCACCAATACTAGAAATATAAACTAAATGACCCCCTTCATCGATGCTTCGTAACCCTTCACCAACGCGCTTTTGCGCGTGAACAAAAGCTCTTGAGATTGAATTTATAGCAGTCATAGATTCAGTTTCCGTTGACCCAGCCGCTGTATAAGTATGTTCAACTCTCTGTATCTTCCAATTTGCTCCAGTGAATTCAACCACTGCGTAACTAACATCTGCTGTTGAGTCTGCATCGCCTCTTTCAAATTCTGGTTGGCTAGTTGTTGTACTCCAATTAGCAGTAAATA
The DNA here is from genome assembly GCA_020428815.1 of Candidatus Kaiserbacteria bacterium. Classification (GTDB taxonomy): domain Bacteria; phylum Patescibacteriota; class Minisyncoccia; order Phycocordibacterales; family UBA918; genus OLB19. The sequence continues at coordinate 5,785 of JAGQMC010000041.1, read as the reverse complement.
GTCCGTCGTTGTAGTTAGTTCTACCAGTGTCATTGTTTCTCTGTCCGGTAATAAACACTGCCACGTCATCATCATCAACCACGTCTGAAATAACTGCTCCTGTGTCGATAAACTCACTGGTTGCAAAAGCTACCTCCCCGACACCCCTGACGACAATTTCATTATCAGTGCCAGGTAAACCAATAAACTCAACTATTTCCCAGTCAACTCTAGTGTTGGAAGTCGCAGAGGAAGGTCGGCTAATCGTAAAAGAGGAGGTAATGTCACTCTGATCTGATATATAGGCTGTTACGTCATCTGCATTTTGACCATCGGTTCCAAGATTGTTAGCTGCACCAGTCATGTGAGAGTCAGTTATTCTTACAAAAGCAGTGGTGGTAGCTGACGGAGCAATATAATCAACTCCAGCTGTTAGAGTGATACTTGTGCCACTAATTGTTTCGGTGTCCCTTTGGATGAAAAAATCTTGTTTTTCTCGTGTAGTTAGTTCTGGGTAATTAATATAAATCGGTAAAGGACTTCCTGAATCTGTCACTCTAAAACAATAGTCTGTGTCGTACCCAGAATCTTCAGTGGCTTCAATTGAATATTCTAGTTCAGTAAATTCTGTAGTTGATAGGGTAATCGCTCCTGTCTCTGAAGTTGTCTCTCGCAAAGCCCCTACACCATCAATGGTGGTATTTTCATTAGTAATTTCTCCATTAGCTCCAGGAGTGACATCAGTGGTATTGCCATCTGCAATATTAGAACTAAGTGACATATCCCAAGCACCACCAACCGCTCCCACATCAAACCATGTGTTCACTAAATCACAGGTACTAACTTTAGTTCCGTATTCCAGCCTAAAATTAGTGGCAGCAGCATCAACTCCACCCTCATTTGATACTCCTAATCGAAGACGGTAGGTGGTTTCCTTAGGTACACTTAACAGTGGAGTATCCTCTGAACCACCCGTCGCTGAAGTAGCCCCAGTTTCGTTACCGTCATCATTTCGCCAGTGATAGTGCTGCTGGGTTAAAACTGACCCTGAAATGGTTGTGCTGCCGGTTGGTGAAACTGCAGTACTTGGTCCAACTGAAGATGAAGTGACTACCACATCACTCGACGGGTCATTAATTTCAAATTTTATGGTTTGTCCGTCGCTACTGGTGGCTGCCACATCTACCACCAAGTAAGCACAAAATGATTGGTTGGTACTAATACTGACAGAACCAGTAAAAGTAGTAGAGCCATCAGGTCCAGTAAAGGCACTACCTGCTACACTACTGTCTAAATTACTATACGACTCTCCAGTACAATCATAAGGGGGGTTGGTATCAAGATCAAAATACAATCTTGGATTACGCAAATGTTCTCCAGCATCTACAGTACCAGTTTCAGTTACAGTAATGTTAGTTAAGGTGCGCGCAGTACCTGGTCGCTCAATTACAAAAATACCTCCTAAGTACGCTGTAGTAGAACCTGTTTCTACAGTAGCAATGTGAGTACTTGAGGCACTAACGTTTACATCAGCTGAGATCGTCCCTTCAGCGTAAGTGGCGTAATTGCGCAATTCTGAACCATTATCCGTTAACCTGAAACAGTAAGTAGTGCCTTGTGGAGCAGTAGTAGAAGGTTCAACCGCGAACTCAAATTCAACATACTGCGAACTGGTTAACGTCAGGGATCCAGTTTGAGCTGAAGTATCCCTAAGTCCACCGTTAGTTCCTAAGAAACTAGCTCCAGATGGATCAGATAAGCCACCTGAACCAGTTCCAATATTTGTTGCATCATTACCATCAGTAATAAAACCTGAGCTAGACATAATCCAATCAGCTCCACCTGAACCAACAGTAGACCATGAACTAACCTCTCCACAGGTAGCAGCAGTTTTAGTGGCAAACTCCAATTGGAAAGTGGTTGGTAATGAAGAGGTTGAACCAGCGGCATCAACTTGAAGTCGCAATCTTCTGGTGGTGCCGTTAGCAAAACCGATAGCTGATGTATCTTCATTTTCTATAGCTGATGCTGAGCCCTCTACACCATCATCGTTCAACCAGCGGTAGTGAGTTTGACTTAGTTCTGCATTACGAACAGTCGTTGAACCAGTTATATTGACACTACTATCAGGTACTATCGTACCTCCACTAGTCACAGCTACATCTGTAGTCGGGTTATTGATTGAAATCTCTATTGTTTCCCCATCGTTCGCCGAGTCAGTCACATCTGCCACCACATACACACAGAGGGCTTGTGTAGTTGAAATACCAACAGTACCTGTAAAACTTGAAACCCCGTTTGCTCCAGAGAAACCATTAGTATCAGTTGATCCGAACTGTGACTCCCCTCCCGAGTATGATTCACTACTACAGTCATATGGATTGCTAGTATCGAGATCGTAGTAAAGTTTGATATTAGCCAAGCCTGAACTACCATCGATACTGCCCGATTCAGTAATACTAATATTAGTTACATTGCGGCTAGCATTATTTTCTGCTATTACAAAAGCCCCACCTAGATACACTCCGGTGCTTGGTATATCAGGTGAAAGTGTTTGCGTCCCAGTAGCCGACACAACCACATCCGTACCAAAGAATTTATCGTTTAACACGACAGCTTGTAATGCCACACCATCATCAGCAAATTCTGCATTAGGTGTCCCCGTAGTCTCGTCAGACTGTAGAATTTCAACATATTGTCCATCAGTTAGACCATTGAATATTAGTCCACCAGCTGAACCACTCGTGTAAGTGTCTTCACTACCTTGAGCTCCCCTATTGAAACTACCATGTCCTCCATAAGTGGTTACAGCACTTCCGTCAGTGCGCCAATCAAATCTCGGCACATCTCTCGCAGTGCCGCTAGTTCGTGAAGTATAGGCAGTTGAAAAGAACAAGTAGTCTTCATCAACATTTACGGTAATACGACTAGGGTTACTGGTGGTTGAGTGAGTGAACGCACTAGAGGAGGCAAAGATTTGTTCATCGAAATTTATAACACTTTGACTAGTAGTCAACGTTTGTGCGCTTGTGTTTGTTAGTGAAATAACATCCACCCCATCGTTCATGGCGGCAATAGCGATAGCCGTTTGTCCGCCATTAATTTGTGTTTGACTGCCAGCCGTACTTTCGTTTCTTATTTCTACATTCAAAGTTTGGTCTCCAATAGCAGTCTTTTTAATTAGACCAACGTACTGAGTCGTACCCTTTATTACATTGTTATCGTAGCGAAGATAAGTAGTCGTTCTCGTGCCTGGTATCTCAGAACCATCAAGTGTTAGCCGCATTTCATAATTTTGTCGCACGCCACCGCCACTTGTATCCTCAAAATTTACATTTGCAGTTACTAAGAAAAATTTATCTTTTCCACCTTTTAAGGTGATGTCAGAATCTGTAGGCGAAAAACTGAAAGAATCTGTATCCACTTCATCAGCTTGATTCCAGGCTAAATCAGAAAATGTCGTACTGGCATTAACTCCCAGAATATCAGTAGTTCTTTGTAGTCTTAAGTAATCAAGTGAGTCAGGGATCTTTAATACTGATATACCATTGGTGTTGTTTCTGATTTCTACTCCAGCACCACTATTATTATCAAAACGTTGAATTTGCACTTTTAAATCATCGCCAGCGGAGGCCTCAACAATAGCTGCTCCTGAATTATAAGCGTTTAAGTCGTTTTCACTGTCTCGAATATATCCAGCCCCATAACCATATGGAATGGTGGAACCACCTAAACTAAGAGAAGTTTCCATACCCCGTCGGTTATTTCCTGTACTACCACCTTCAAAAGTCCAAACGTTGTAAAGTACTAAATACTTACCTCCCTCTGATAGATCTATATTTGAGCCTCCAGACAGTGTAATGTTAGAACTTTCAGTTACCGTTGTATCCCAAGTGACATCTGCTAATGAAGTGGTAACCGAATCAGTCCCTGTCACTTCTCGATAAATTGAAAAATCACCATCGTCAGCGTAAGTGGTTTTTGCACCAAAGTACTTTGTTGAAAAAAGTCCACCGGTGAGTAAATTTAATACGTCTGTGAAAACGAGGCTTGTAATTAATAAGACAGATAGAAAGAGCCTTCCAATTTTTAGCCAAAATTTTGGATACAACAAACTAACCCTCAATGTCTCCCACTGAAGCATGCCTTTATTTTACGGTATTTGTTACCTATATCCTACTTTAGTCCTGTGTACTAGTGGCGATAAATTCTCCTACCAATATATCAGGCACCTCTATTAATTTTTCGTTAATTTCTGACGGGGCTGAACTGGCAGTTTTAGTTATAACAAGATCAAAATCTGTTAAGACAAATTCTTCTGTCGTTGTAGGAGAACCTGAGTCAATTATGTCGTCTAGGGATGGGTTACTAATATTTAAAGTGTCGCTTGAAGTAGCAGTTGAAGTAGCCAAATCTAGCTCCCCATCACCTGAAGTGGCTTTGATTGTTACTACATCTTTATCTTTTTGGGTAGACTTGTTTTGTATTAAAGCTCTAATTTCGCCGACCGGATCAGACTCTGGTATATCAAACGGTAAATCTGCTGGTTTGGCAGCAATTGGTGCAGATAGGCCTGTTTCTGGATCAAATCCCTGAGTTACAACGTCACCATTGTCAAATTTAGTATCGTAAACTAGCACGAAACGAGGATTAGCCACGGCTCCACCCTCGTGTCCTGTGATAGTCATTATTTCCCCGCTTTCTAATGAGTAAACTCTAGCTTCTGATTTTTCACCTCCAAGAATACTCCAAAGGATGTAACCATCTTCGATTACTGGCGTCACGTCTTGTATATCATTATCAGTTATCTGATCAGTTATTTCGCCATCAAAAAACATAATTTCCCAGTCATTTCCATCCCAAGCTTGCCAGACAATACCTTCTTTTGATGACTTAGGATCCATGTTATTAGTGCGAGAAAAAGTTAGCTGACTTTCTTGTCTAGTCTCTAGATCATAAGAAATAACCTGATATCGGCCCTGTATCATACGCTGCCAAACTACGCGCATTGATACTAAATCAAGGTGAGGAGCAGTATCGTCATAGTCGTTATCTGATAATTGTTTTAGCTCGCCTTTAGTAGTTCGCATATAAATTTCCATATCACCATCAGCATCTTTATCGGCAAACACCGCATTGTCTGTATCTACTGGTACAACAGATTTGTTACTACAGTGGAATGTACCGTCCCCTACTGCAACACATGACTGCTTACTAAATTGAAAATAATTCTCCTCAGTAACCAGTTGTCTGGCTAAGGTGACCACCTCGTTAACTACTCCGTCAACTAAATCATTCACCCCTTTTTCAATTTGCTCACTATCAATTAAATCGTCTGATTCATCGGTAGCCTCGTCTATATTCTCTTCCTCAAGATTTTCTTCTTCGATGTCATTACTGTCGGTCAGTTTTTCTTCGTCAGCACTGCTTGTACTGCCGCTGCTTGAACCAGTTTCTTCTGTTTCTTCTGTACTACTGGCACTATTATTAATTATATCCTCATCGTTTTGACTACCACCGACTGTATTGGTAGTTGTAGAAGTCGAATTTGGTGTTGTTTCATTTGAATTTTCATCTATTGCTACTGTAGTGGAAGCAGTATTATCATCAACCACAACAACTTCCCCAACTTCGTCCGTTTCGGTACTGCTAGCTATATTATTCTGTTTAGACTCTAGTTCAGTTTTTTTTGTATCAATTTCATCTTCATCTGTTTCTACAGCTAAGTTTGTTTCTGCAAACTCTGTCTCTTCATCGATAATTTCTTCATCTATATCTTCCATATCAAGCAATTGCTCAGTAACAT
>JAGQMC010000040.1 GCA_020428815.1 Candidatus Kaiserbacteria bacterium | reverse complement strand
AGGCGCATACAAACTCCAATGCGTACGCTTCGCTCCCGCATCACCACGCGCTCCGCGCGTTGTAATCATTGTCCTTTCTCGAAATGGGTTCGAGCAAAGGTCAGTATTTCTGCACAGGTACTAGAAAGCCGGCTTTATGCCGGTTTTTCTAGTGCCTGAAGGGTGAAGCAAGTAAACTGCTTTACTTGCGTGAGGAATCGAAAGACGGAGTGATGTGAGCTTGCGAACGAGCGAGTCGGGGTCGAGAAAAATTTCTGGAAGAAATTTATTCGTGACCGATTCCTCTCACCCGCACACATACAATAAGCCCCAGAAATGGGGTTTTATTGTTACTAGGGTGATTGGAAAAATAGCTACTATCGAACTTTGGTATACTCACTACATGCAAAACAAACCACCAAGAGAAACTGACTCACCTGAAGAAATGCTAGATTTAGTAGATGAAAATGACAATGTAATTGGTTCAAAAAGCAGAAAAGAAATTTATGCTGAGGGACTGAGAAACTATAGGGTCGTACATGCTTTTATAGTTAATTCTAAAGGAAAAATATGGATACCAAGGAGAGTTTCTACTAAGAAACTTTACCCTGATGGATTAGACTACAGTATTGCTGGACACGTTGAATCTGGAGAGACATATGAAGAAGGCATGATTAAGGAGGCAATTGAAGAAGTAGACATTGATTTAAAAACAACCCCTTTTGAAGAAATTGCCTCCTTTAATCCTCACACACACGAGGTTCATTGTTTCCAAAAAGTTTACGTTATCAACTCTGACACAGTACCGAACTACAACAAAGAGGACTTTTCGGGATATGAATGGTTATCTCCAGAAGAAATTGTTAAAAGGTTTGAAGAAGGTGAATCTGGAAAGGAAGATATTCCAGAAGTCGTAAGACTTTGCTTTCTGCAGTAAGTTCTTGTATTCTCTTATCAACATTCAGAACCGGCGGTAACGCATCGTGGCAATCTTACCAAAATAATATATATTTTATGATTGAGTTAGAACTAACCTATCTTGCCAAGTCGCTACCAACTAATTTGACTGAGCTAAAATCTAAGAAGATTATTGACCTATATGTAGACAATGGCACAGACCATTCAGATTTAAGAATCAGAAGAAATGGTGATAAATTTGAGTTAACAAGAAAAACTCCAGTTGATGACGGTGATGCGTCAAAACAAACCGAAGTGACAATCCCTATTAGCAAAACTGAATTTGAAAGTTTTTTACCTGTTAAAGCACGTAAGGTAGAAAAAACTAGATACTATCTAGAACATGGAGACAGAACAGCTGAGTTTGATGTATTTAAGGGAGATTTAAGTGGTTTGGTTGTTATAGATTTCGAATTTAATTCTGAGGAAGAAAAGGATTCTTTTGAAATGCCAGATTTCTGTTTGGAAGACATCACTCAAGAAACATTCATTGCCGGAGGAGTTTTGGCAGGTAAAACTTACTCTGATATTGAAAGTGAATTAAACAGATTTAATTACACTGCACTCTAGTTAGTTTCTAGAAAAGTTCGAACATCGTTGAATAGCCCGCACAGGTACTAGAGAGCCGGTTTTATACCGGCTTTTCTAGTATCAGAAGGGTGAAGTGAGCAAACTGCTTTGCTCTCGGGAGGAATCGAACGACAGAAGCATGTACCACTTCTCTACTGGTTTGTTACGTAGCATGCTACGTAACAAACTAATAGGGCCAACAGAACGATTATTCCTCAAAAAATATTAAAGTTAGCATATTTTAACTATAACTTTACTTATTATTATATTATGGTATGATATTAGACAGATTTTGGTTGGTTTCAGCCAAGACTTTTTTGTTTTGAAAGGCCTTGGCTGCAGTCAACTCAAATCTGCAGCAACAACAAAAACCAAGACATTATCTACAAGGAGACAGAGATGTCGAAACAAGAAATGCGTGAACCCTTCGACTATACCGGTCGATACGATGCCAGACAACAAATGGCCTACTGCCACGGTGGAATAGCCAACCCCAGTCCCCGCGTTAAGCGAGAGGACAACAACACAGGCGCCACTTCACCTGGACAGACTACAACGGGAAGACCGTACAGTCCGGCCCACGCTTCTACCTCACACTCCTTCGACTAGAAGAACCAGGGGGGTATCCCAGCAGCATTCATGTGTCTGCTGGGTTTTTCTTTATCATATGCTATAAATACCTAATTTATGCACTGCAATATAAACCTAATAAGGGCATAATGGACTGACTGAAAGATGGTGTCAGAGTATACCCCGACCCTTACTTTTTCATGGTTTATCGCTATCAAACTAAATAAGCAATTAAAATTACACTTGTTTGAAAATGACCTATTGTCACTAAGTATAAACAACAAACGGTAGCCACAAAGAAAGT
>JAGQMC010000039.1 GCA_020428815.1 Candidatus Kaiserbacteria bacterium | reverse complement strand
GTATTCTGAACAGGAATGACAGTATCAGCCACTAAAGTGTCAATTTCCAGCGCTTGATTATTCTTAATACGCTCATTTCTGGCCTCAATTGTTTTTCTAACATCAATTTGACCACTATCAGTTAACCCAACCATAGCTGATGAACCAATCCCGATTAAGAGTAAAATAACAATGATGATTTGACGTTTAAGTTGGTGTTTTTTGGCCGCTTTTCTGGAAGCTAGTGAAGTCGGGGCTTTGCGAGTTTCTGTTGTAGTATTAGTGACTTTAGTTGATGTTGAAACAGGTTTGGGTTTCACTCTTTTTTCCACTCGTTCTGAGGTGTCTACCCCTCTGGTGGCACGAGTTCTACCAGCTGTACTGCGAACAGCCCGAGTAGCACGCTTTCGAGTCGAGCGCTTCGGAGTCATGAGTTCATCTGAACTATTCATGTGTGTATGATTGTACCATTTGCCATCAACAATCTATACCCCCCCAGAATCACAAAATCTAATAAGTCACTGACCATAATCAATAAGAATTGTCTTGCAAACTAAGGTTTATATGTTACATTTTTGTTACAAACGCGCCGCTGAATCAAGTTCAGACGCGTGATTTTAAAACTTAAACCCATAGAATTTGCGACCACCTAATAAACAATTTGCCGGTAAAGATACTCGGACTAGAATTAATCAAGCTATTCGTGCGCCTGAACTACGAGTTATCGGACCAGAAGGTGAAAACCTAGGTACTCTCCCCCTCGCAAAAGCTCTCAAGGAAGCTGATAAATATAAGTTGGATTTAATTGAGATTTCCCCCAATGCCAAGCCGCCAGTAGCCAAGATTACTGACTACGGTGAATACCGTTACGAAACTAAGAAAAAGGCTAGTGCCGCTAAAGCCAAAGCTCATGTCACTGAAACTAAGAACGTACAAGTTAAAATTGGAACCGGTGAGCATGACCAACAACTGAAAGCTAAACGTATCGCTGAGTGGCTTGATGAAGGCCATCGTGTGAAAGTGGATTTATTCCTTTGGGGTCGTTATAAATATATGGAAGCGGGCTTCCTAAAAGAAAGGCTGGATAGATTTTTAAAGATTATTCCGGTTGATTACAAAATTGCTGACCCGATGAAGAAAAGTCCAAAGGGCTGGACTGCTACCGTAGAACGTGAAGGAAAAGCTAGAAAAGCTTCTGACATGCCAAAGGTAATCGAACAAAAAGACAAAAAGCCAGAGAAGTACGATAAAACGGAAGAAAAGCCAGAAAATAAATCTAAAAAGAAGTCCTTGGATGATTTGCTGGATATCGAAGGTGGGTTAATATAGCGATTCTCATAAAACCGGCCGGGTCATAAACCCTGGCCGGTTTTCACTGGCCTGCACACTAAATTTTGAGTTGCAGATTTTCATAAAAATCTGCGCCCGAAGTGCAACTCAAATTTAGTGTGCAGGCTGGACTTTTACACTCAAATACGTTATATTTTGCGCACTTTGACGCATTTCCCTGCGTCCGAAGCCCGATCAAAAGCTCGTCTCTGCATGAATCATATGAAATTGGATGCAGTACGAGACGCACAAAGAATTTGGTGCGAGCCGTATTTGATATACGGTGAGAAGCAAATTACTGTAGTGCAACGAAGTAATGCGCCAATTTCACTTGATTCATATGAAAACAAATAAATCATTTACAAAGAGAATTAAAGTGACCAAGAATGGTAAGCTAATTGCCCGCAAGCCAGGACAAAACCACTTTAATGCCCGACAAACTGGTCAACAACGACTAGCCCGAAAGCGAACACAAGCGCTTACAATGTCTAAAAGAATTACTCGTCGTTTTTTGCCAAAGAGTGGCGCTTAATCTAATTAATAATAATTTATGGCACGTGTAAAAGGAGGCCTAATGGCCCAGAAGCGTAAGCGAAACATCCTAGCAGAAGCTAAAGGTTACCGCTTTGGACGCTCAAAGAAGAAAGCACAAGCTCGTGAAGCTATCTATCACGCACAGCTACACGCTTTTGCTCACCGTAAGGACAAGAAGAACGACTTCCGTCGTCTCTGGACAGTACGAATCAACGCTGCACTTATGGCTCATGGCATCAAGTACAGCCGATTCATCAAGATGCTAAAGGACAAGAACATTGAACTAGACCGAAAGGTTCTTGCTACTATAGCAGTTGAATCTCCGGAGGCTTTTGATCGAGTTGTTGAGCAAACAAAGGCTTAAAAAGCCTATTGGCTTGCTTATGTCCGAATTTGTTCTGCCCTTGGGCAAATTCCTGGACCGCTGAAGCTTCAAAGTAAGCTTTTATCTCCAAAATAAAACCGGCGAGGACATACGTCCTCGCCGGTTTTATTTAATAACTAAAAATCAATTTCTATTTCAGCATTTTCTTCAGGAGCTATAGCATTCACTCCCAAATAATCCCTGAGTCTTTGTGTAAGGAAAAGCGAAGACTTCTCCTCCCCCATTGTTACAAACACTTGTTTGGGTTGGTAGTCTTGTGCGCCAGCATAAACTAAGTCGATTAGTTGATTACGATCAGCGTGACCAGAGAAACCACGAATGGTTGCTACTTTGGCTTTCACACTCACACTTTCTTTATCTATCCAAACTTGCTTAGCACCATCCTGCAGAAGACGCCCTAGACTACCGACTGTCTGATAGCCGACTAGAAGCAAGGTGGTATTTTCATCTCCCAAAAAGCGCTTTTCGTGTGAGCGAATGCGTCCACCGTGGCTCATGCCGGCCCCAGCAATAATAATCTTTGGTCCACCAAACTTGGCAATTTGACTAGACTCTTTAACTGTCTCAGTAAATGAGAGTCCTTCGAAAGCAAAAATATCATCGCCGGCGTTTATTTGTTCCTGTACTTCGTCCTTCATGTACTCAGTGGCGTGTTGGTACACATCAGTTACTCTAATAGCTAAAGGTGAATCCAAGTAAGTCTTGATTGGTTCAATTTCCCCATTTTCTACCATGTTATTTATTTCAAACAACATACTTTGTGTCCGTTCTAGAGAGAAGGCCGGAATGATGAGCGTGCCTTGTTTATCTATAGTGTCTTGAATATGGTGTTTTAAGATAGCGGTTCGCTCCTCCACTTCCTCATGCACGCGGTCACCATAAACACTTTCCATCACCATGTAGTCATATTCTTCAGGAATTTCTGGCCGATTGAGAAGTGGTTGCGGCACATTACCAATGTCACCAGTAAACACTACATGCTTACCGTCCCTACGTAGGTGCACCATGCCTGAACCGAGAATGTGTCCAGCATCGGTAAACTCTGCTTCAACATCATCACCCAACTCCATTTTTTCGTGATAACCTACTGTCTTCCAAAGTGACAAGGCTAAATCAATATCAGTCTGACTGTAAATTGGTTTCCGCTGATCCCGCTGGGCTTCTAGCTCCATAATATGAAGAGCATCATCAAACATAATTGTGGCTAAATCTTTGGTTGGATGAGTCGAATAAATGACTCCACGAAAGCCATCTCTGACTAGTTTGGGAATCCGTCCAATATGATCTGCATGAGCATGTGTCACCAATAATACATCGACCTTGGCTGGTTCATAAGCAAACGGTTCAGCATTAATATCATTAGCAAATTTGTCTCCCTGTACCAAACCACAATCAACCAATAAAGCTAACTGGCCAGTATCCAACATAAAATTTGCACCGGTCACCGATCCGACTCCTCCGTAAAATCCTAAAGTTGCACTCATGACCTTATTGTACGTTTAGACAAGACGATATGTGTCAGTAATCCACCGGAAAAACCAACAATTACATCTTGAACTGTATCTACTAGATAAGACTCTTGGTCCCACAAACCAGCTGACCACTCAAATACTTCCCATGAGCTAGTGACGATTGCTAAGGTAAATAATACTAAACCTAAGCTTGGTCTTAAGTGAATACGGCTAAAGGTACAAAAAGTATACACACCGAGACCAATTAAAGCTCCTCCCCAAAAATGCATAAAGATATCGAACCACCAGTAATACCAATACAAATAAGCTAATACCGCAAAGTAGTGAGTAGCCGCAAACGTGGTAGACAGTATTAAAAATAGAATCGTTTTCTTATGATGCATTAAGAT
>JAGQMC010000038.1 GCA_020428815.1 Candidatus Kaiserbacteria bacterium | reverse complement strand
TCGAGGTTAGCCGTTTTGGCGTTTGATTGAATAAACGACTTACGACTCGATACATCTGTACCCATCAAGATATCAAATACCTTATCTGCATTTTGCGCGTCTTCAATTTCTACCCGCTTAAGAATACGGTTTTCGATATTCATAGTAGTTTCTGCCAGTTCTTCTGCGTTCATTTCTCCTAGACCCTTATAGCGTTGGATTCTGGCTCTACCACTTTTCTTAACAGCAGTCTCGCCGACCTCTTCCTCAGTATTTTCCTCATCTTCTCCTTCTGAGACTTCTTCAGCCATATCTTCACCCATATCTTTTAGAATAGTGAACTTCTCTTCATCTGTGAAAGCGTAACGAACATCCTTGCCTTTTTGTATTTTGTACAGTGGTGGTTGGGCAATGTATATATAACCCTCATCAATCAGTGCTCTAAAATACCGGAAAAACAGTGTCAGCAACAAAGTTCTGATATGTGCTCCATCCACATCCGCGTCAGTCGCGATAATAATCTTATGATATCGAAGCTTTGACACATCAAACACATCACCAATTGCGGTACCGAGTGCAATTACTAGGTTCTTAATCTGTTCCGAAGCTAACATCTTATCAATACGAGCTCTCTCAACATTTAAGATTTTTCCTCGAAGGGGCAACACCGCTTGTGTCTTTCGATCTCGCCCCATCTTGGCACTACCTCCCGCAGAATCTCCCTCCACAATAAACAACTCAGAATCTTCGGCCTTTCGACTTTGACAATCAGCCAACTTACCTGGTAACGACATACCTTCGAGCGCTCCCTTTCTAAGTACACTATCCTTAGCAGCTTTGGCAGCCTTACGAGCTTTTACCGCGATAATCACTTTATTTACAATTGCTTTAGCATCATCGGGATTTTCTTCTAAGAAAGTAGAAAAAGCCTCAGCAAACACTGTCTCCGTCGCCCCTCTGGCCTCAACCGAACCAAGCTTGGCTTTAGTTTGTCCTTCAAACTGTATTTCTGGCATCTTCACCGAAATCACAGCCGTGATACCCTCGAGCACATCGTCACCAGTAAAACCGGCGTCCTTGTCCTTAGCTGAAAAAAAGTTACCTTTCTTAGCGTAGTTATTGAGAGTTCGAGTCAGCGCAGTTTTAAAACCAGTCACATGAGTTCCGTGTTCTGGGTTGTAGATATTATTAGCAAAAGCGGTAATGCGTGGAGATATATCATCGACATATTGCAGCGCCACTTCAACCCCCAACACTTCTGGACTAACATCAGTCTTTTCAACGTAAAAGATGTTTTTATTGATTGGTTTTTGATAATGATTATTGAACGCTACCAAAGACTTCAACCCACCCTCAAAGTAAAAGTGTTCGTGCGGAACTGGTAAGTGTTGATCACTTAGGTACTGTGCACCCTTAAGTTCCAGTTTCTTTTGTTCCTTCTCATCCAAATCACGAGCGTCAATCACGGAAATCTTCATCGCTTTTACTAAATAGGCCTGCTGTCGCAAATGATTAACGATTCTTTTGAAATCATAGTTGATTTCTTTGAAAATATCAGGGTCAGCTTGGAAAGTAATAATGGTCCCTTTATGTTTTGTGGCTCCTACTTTTTTCACTTTAGCCTTAGCTTTACCGATGTGATATTCCTGCATAAAATACCCTCCATCTCGATGCACTTCTGCTATCACATGAGTGGATAGCGCGTTCACAACTGACACACCTACTCCATGCAAACCACCAGACACTTTATAGCCAGAATCTTCACCACCAAACTTACCACCGGCATGGAGAGTAGTCAGGATAGTCTCCAGAGCTGATACACCAGTTTGTTTATGTTTATCAACTGGAATACCTCGTCCATTATCTACCACGCGAATATAATTATCAGGCAAAAGCGCCACCTCTACTCGGTCAGCAAAACCACCCATCGCTTCGTCACGCGAGTTATCAAACACTTCCCAAATTAAGTGATGAAGACCGTCTGGACCGGTAGTACCAATATACATTCCGGGACGCTTACGCACCGGCTCTAGCCCTTCCAGGACAGAGATGGCTGAAGCATCATAGTTTTTCTTGTCGGCGGCTTTCTTTGCCGGTTTCTTCGCTGGCATATAAACAGAATTTAGTATTAATTTTCAATAATATTTACAGGATATTATACCAAAAAAACCCCTTTATATCTTGTGGAAAAATTGGTATTTTGAGGTGTAATTTTGAATCTGGTATACTTCTCAATACAGAAACCCGTTTCTCAATCGATAAAGAAATAGTCTCGCTCAGCGAGACTATTTCTTTATCGCACTTCCCAATTATGAGCGCCAGCCTTTTGATAAATTGTATCCATAATCGCGTTTACCTCGACATCAGTCAGAGTCTTCTCGGTAGACTGAAAAACCAATCTGAAAGCATAAGAGGTGCGTCCGTCTTTAGAGAAAGTATCAAACAGAGTATGTCTCACACACAAAGTACTTGCTTCACCTAACAACACTGCCAATACAGCGTCCGGAGTTTCTCCTTCCCCTACCCATAGCGCAATATCTCTAGACATCGCTGGATACTGTGAAATTGGTTTAAATGTAACATCAGCACCCTTCTCAAACTGATCGTAAGCGGTTGGAGCTGGCAGATTTTCTAGTAAATCACTTAAGTTCATTTCAGCTACCCCTTTTTCTATATTCCAATCAATTTTTATCCCGAGGGCATTAGACACAACCTCACAACCCTCCTGTAAAACTTTATCGTCCTTTGAGTTATAGCCATCTCCTTTAGTACGAGCTCCTAGAGTCAAAACAGTTTTCTCATTGATGGATTCATCACTTTTTTCAAATACAGTTCCAATCTCAAAAACCCGCACATCGTTAATACCCAAAAGATCAGTGTGGACGTAATTAGCATCCAGTACTCCGGTGATGTTTTTAATTAAAGAGTTACGCAAATAACTCTTGTCACTAGCCAAAGCGTTACGAAGTTGCAATTTTCCCTTCTTTTGAAATGACGAGGTTATTACTTCAGAAAAACCTTCATCAATCAATGTTTTACGAATTTTATCTGAATAAAAATGGCGAGCACTCATTTCTTTTAACGGCACAGCTTCTGGTACTACAGACTTAATATCTGACAGACCGTGGATTCGACCTACCTCTTCAATGTAGTCTTCTTCAATATTCAAATCAGTTCTCTCCCAAGGTGGCACCACTTTGAACCCACCCTCATCAACCTCCTCTACAGAAGAACCAGTGCGCTTGATAATATTTACAATCTCATCTGCTTCTAGACTAAGTCCCAACAATGAATTAGTTTTTGCTACTGTAACCACCACCTCTTTAACCTCTTGTTTAACTAGATACTTATCGACTACCCCTTCTGAAGTTCCACCAGCGATTTCAGTGATTAGTTTTATTATGTCGCGCTGTGCACACAAAGGTAGTTCTCTCGATGGTTCATTTTCAAAACGCTTGGAAGCATCGATAACGATACCCAAACCACGTGCAGTCTTACGCGTAATAGTTGGATGGAAATGAGCCGCTTCTATGATTATGTTCTTTGTGTCTTTGTGGACACCAGCATACTTACCACCCTTTACTCCCGCTAATCCGATTGGAGTATTTGAGGAGTCGTCGATAATCAGCAGCTCATGGCCTTTGAGCTCAACGATTCTTTCTTCTTCCTTCCCTCCTTCCGCCAAAAGACTGACTGTCTCCCCTTCTTCAGCAAAGCGTACTCCAAACTGCCACTGACCATCTACCTGCGTGAATAAGTCAGCATCATAAGCATGAATAGGTTGACCAATAGCCAACATTATATAGTTTGTGGCATCAACAATATTATTAATTGGCCGCTGCCCCAACGCCCTTAGACGAGTCTGCAGCCATTCAGGTGAGTCTTTCACTTCAATATCAGTTATTAATGAGGCGGTAAAGCGCGGACAAGCTTCATGATCAGCAATTCTGACCGCAATTTTGTCAGTTTCAGCCAACTCAACCGGCTCCAGAAGTGGGTCGACTTCCATGTCTACACCTAAAATAGTGGCTAACTCTCGCGCAATACCACGATGACAAAGACAGTCACTAGAGCGATTAGGTAAGACATCAATATCAATAACCTCTTCACCTTCCACCTGTTCCCGACCTTCTACTTCAAACGCATGAAAATTCAATAGTTCCTCAACTTGTTCAGCTGATGGCAAATTGTCTCCCAGATATTCTTTTAACCAACTATGTACAACTTTCATGTTAGAAATAATAATTAATAATGAATAAATAACAAGCTAATTTAGAAATTAGAATTATTTTCTACCTCTCATAGTCAACAAAGAGGAATTGATTATTCTAGTTATTTGACCAATTTCTTCTAATAATTCTTCAGCATTTTTTTTGTGCTTATTGTCGTAACTTATAATTACCACTAACCAATACTGAGTCTCTTTCGCTGATTTAAGAGCAATTTGAAAAAAGTGAGCAAAATCTTTTTTACTTGCGGCCCCTTTTGCTTCATTTATGTTAGCGCCCACAGAAGTTGAACTCCTTATAAGCTGATCACATACTGACCAAAGAGTTGGATTCTTTCTTAGGGTATCAGAAAATTTTAGAATGTTTACAGAAAAATTAACCAGTCGTAGTGCGAACTCTTCCTTCCATTTTTCTTTTTCTTCATTCTTAATTAGATTATTCATTCTTGGTTATTATTTGTTAGCTAGAATTAAAACTGATTTACAAATCTTAAATCCCCTGAGTAGTAATCGCGCACATCCTCAACCCCATACTTCATGACCCCTAGTCTATCGATACCCATACCAAAAGCTAAGCCCGAGTAAACTTGAGGATCGATACCGCAATTACGTAATACATTTGGATGGACCATACCAGCTCCCATAACTTCTATCCACTTACCAGCCAATTTACTATCTCCCTCTAATAATTTCATATCAACTTCTACCCCCGGCTCTACAAACGGAAAGAAACTTGGTCTAAATCTTACTTCAGTTTTGCCACTAAAGAACTTAGAAAAGAAGTACTCGAGAGTCCCCTTTAAGTGTCCAAGGTTCACCCCCTTATCTACATACAAACCCTCTAGTTGATAAAACTGAGCTTCATGTGTCGCGTCGGTTGCTTCGTTTCGAAATACCTTTCCGGGAACAATAATCCGTAGTGGTAAATCATCTTTATGTTTTTCCATGTAGCGAGCCTGGACTGGACTGGTGTGGGTTCGCAAAACCATTGGTTCAGACACGTCTTTGTCTTTAAACCAAAAAGTATCTTGCATGTCTCGTGACGGATGATCTTTTGGTACGTTAAGTTGATCAAAATTATAGTACTCAGTCTCAGCCTCAGGGCCCTCCGCGAACACAAAGCCAATCTCCGCAAAAATAGCGTTAATTTCTGAAATCATTTGCGTTATTGGGTGTTGGTGTCCTGGTGGTGTTTTCATATGGTGTGAACAGAATATTAATATATCACGTTTAATTACCTGATAATTCAGTCAGCAGTTCAAAGTAGTATCCGTCCTTTTCAATATAGATTAAGTTGTTTTCAACCACCACTCGAAAATCCGTTCCTCCATAAAGTAGCTGGGTATTCTGCCAAGCTCTATCGTCAATCTCTGTGACGTACAATCCGTCCTCCAGTTTGAGTAGGATTAAATCTGAACTATCAGGAAAGAAATCATAGAAAAATATATCCTGTGCCAGGCGGTTCAACTTGATCTCCGGTCGACACGCTCTATCTGAATCAAATATAATTCTGGTACTGGTAGCCTGTTCTAATAGTGCATAAGCGTCTGCCACATGTTGACCATAACGGGCCGAAGTTGAGGCACTAGCATCAACTGGTACGCAAAAATAGTAAGGAATAGTCCCAGCTTCAGTATTCCAGACTGCGTATAAATCATTATCTTTTTCTACTAACCTTATACCTCCACGCTCAATAATTGCCTCCGAGGAAGTAGAAACAAGTTGATCAGAAGTAGTAGCAAACCGAAAGCGATCTACTTCTTCTAGCAAGAGCTCAAACACTGATAGGCTGGAGGTGGATGAGGAGCTAAACAAACTATCTACATACAAATATTCTTCATTTACGTTGTAAGCAGTATTAACTCGCTTAGAACTTGTGGCTAGGACCGGCACAGTTGTAGATACGTTCGTAAATAATCCTGAAGTAGTGGACACTCCCAGATAAACTGGTACCCCTTCGATTGTATATTCCGTAATCGGTCTAAGTTGTGGGGTGACCGGCATATTAAAAGCGGCCGCTTCAATCACAATATGGGGGTCAACCGGCAACTCTTTAACCCAAGTCTGGAGACCTTCACCTTGCACTACTACTCGGTGCAAGCCAGCTTCAATATTTTGCAAATAGTACGCTTGACGAAACAATCGGCGACCCTCTTCTCTTCTTTCATCAATGTAGACATCTACATCTAAATTGTCGGTTGTAATATAAATACCACCAGTGGTTACGATCGTACGCTCCTCATTACTAAAATTAAGCCGATAACCAGTGGTATAAAAAATCATCGCTGGTAAAGAGACCAGAAAAATTATTACTAAAGATATAAATAGTAGATTCCGACGTTTTTTTGATAACAATTGTATTTCTGGTTCAGTCATAATTTTATTCTTTTCTCTGCCTCTTAGGTGTCACCCAAAATCCCATATAACGTCCAAACATTAACCTAGTCTGCGCATCTAGACCAGGAATTGCACTAAACACAATCATGGTCATTGGCACCATTATCCACTGTAGAGCCATTACCAAATACTTAAAACGACTATGCCCTTCTGGTCGTGGTGGTGTCAGTGACAATGAAATTACCGAGGATACCACCAAACCAAGCATGGCCACGATTAGTAAGTTGCGAACCATCAAAGGTAGCTCGTAAGACAAAACCGTCTCATGAAATTCTCGAGTCCCCAAAAAGATTGGTGCCCAACCTAAAATGAAGAGCATGATGGGATTAGTTACTAGTGACCAGTAACCCTCACCCTGCTGCAAAGCAATTGACCACCGACGCCGTAGAGGAATAGCTTTATTTTTAGTGAAGTGATAAACCAGATAACACCAGTTCTCTACCCCGTAGGTCCAGCGTCGATGCTGGCGATAGATATTTTTGATTGTACCCCACAGCGAGGTTGCGGTAGTAGCATCCATTGCAATTGGATAAGAAAGCGAGACTACATCAAAATATCCGTTGTTGGCGACCAATAAATTCCAGTAAATACGAGAATCCTCACTTACAACGTTTGGTTGACCATAACCAATTTCGTACAGAGCCTGGTAACTAACCGAATGTGAAGAGAACGTAGCGGCCTTATCTGGTCGTTCTTGCATAATCATCTGCCAAAAAGTACTACTCATCGCCATCACCCGAGCCAAAGCAGTCGCTTCCCAGAGATTGTTAGTGAATAAAGGCACTGGCTGGAACGCGCTTTTGTATGGGTTCTCAGCTGTCATAAAATGCCAAATCAAACAATTAAAGTAATCAGGGTAAATTACGGTGTCGACATCAAAAATCGATACTAGAATATCTTTATGTTTAATTCCTCGTGGAGAAATAATCTTGTTATGTACTTCATGTAGAGCCCAGTGTGTATTGGAACCTTTCCCGCCTATCTCACCTTCAATATCATCAGGATGTACTGTTACCAAGAAACCACCAAATTTTTCAGCGTACTTGGCACCCATTTTTTCAGCCAGCTCTTCTGCTTCTTGACCAGCTCTTTCCTCTGCTGCTAAAACCACTATTAGTTTAGATAAGTCGTATTTAGATTCAACTAAACCTTGTAAGGTGCCATCAAGCACTTCTTCCGGTTCTTTATAGAAGGGGAAAATAACCAAGTGATGGATTGGTTCATACTCATGCTTGAATCTTTCAATCATCACTTCCCAATCAAGCTCCATATGATGCTTTAGTCGCCGCCAGTTATAACGCACATGGATTGATAAAAAAATGGTCTTCAAAACCCAATAAATTGAAAAAGCAATAATGAAATAGGCTGCAAAAAAAGGAGCGTACATGGAGGCTAGGATAATACCAATGATGGTAGCCCAAGCTGCTACCCCCGGCATAATTTCCAAGAAACGGAAAAACTTCCGGTCTTTACCGGAAAGTTCGGTAGCTCGAGCAACTTTGAAATCGTCACGTCGGGCATACGGGAGTAAATGCGACTTATTTACCTCCTTCATAAGTACAGGCGAGTATATACCTTTTTGGTACTAAAATAAAGCTTTTCTAAGCAATTTGACACAAATTTTGTATGTATCTAAATACCAAAGGTTGTAGTTATGTGTGGTACTATTTAATCATGAAATGTTTGAGCTGTGGCAAGGCACTTAAACCACATCAACAAAAGTATTGCAGCAATATCTGCCAGCATGACTCTCAATACAAAGACTACATAAAAGATTGGAAAAAGGGAGAAAATGATGGTAATCGCGGTGTGAAAACAAAATTACTATCTAAACACATACGTCGCTATATCTTAGAAAAATATAACAGTAAGTGTTCTAAATGTAACTGGTCTAAGAAACATCCAATAACGAAAGTTGTTCCTCTAGAAATTGACCACATTGATGGAGACGCCATGAACAATATTGAATCTAACTTACAACTACTCTGCCCTAACTGTCACGCCCTTACTCCTCATTTTAGAAATTTAAATCGTGGCAACGGGAGAAAAAACAGATAATAATTCACTGGCATATTTTATTAGTTTCTGGTAGGATGTGTCGCACATCAAATAGATTACACAGTTTAGAAAGCTGTGAGCCATCTTAGCTCAGTTGGTAGAGCAACGCACTTGTAATGCGTAGGTCGTCGGTTCGAGCCCGACAGATGGCTCACAGCTTTTTATTATAGCTTCCCCTCCAAATGCTTTTTCTTCAGCTTTCTCTTCTCAGCAGCCGTTAGGGCCGTTTCATTTTTATGTTCTGCCATCTGGTGGAGGTGATTGTATTCACTGAGCTGTCTTTTCTCGGCTCGCAGTTCTTTTGTGCGCCGGCGGTTGCGCTCGAAATGATTCTCAAAGTAAGTATAGATTCCAGCGGTGGCTTTTAGCATTGCCTTCCAAAAAGAATGAATACTGTAGTACCAATTTAATTGCACAATATATTTGCTAAAATGCTCCCAACTAGTTACCAACCAGGTTCCTACTCTATAGATTTTTTCATCCAACCAATTTCTAAATTTAACAGCAAAGAAACGTCGACCTCGTCGACGCTCCTTTACTACCACCATCGCATAAATGGTGCCTACTACTACCGCAGCAATAAAAACAATCAGCGCTGTGTTATCAAGCATTACCAACTATTTTACCGATACTCGTGAGATTTGTGCAATAGACACATTCTCACCAAACTTCTGAACTGCTCCAGTTACCATTTCACCAATAGTGGTATCTGGATTCTTGATAAAGTCTTGTTCTGACAAAACTTGATCTTTGAAATATGAAGCTAGTTTACCTTCCATAATCTTTTCTTTCATTTCTTCAGGCTTACCTTCCAACTCTGGAGCAAATACTTCTTTAGCCTTCTCTATTGCTTCAGCTGGGATTTCTTCCTTGGTGATATAGGTTGGGTTAGTCGCAGCAACATGCATAGCTATTTCTTTAGCTAAGGCAATGAACTCTTCGTTCTTAGACACAAAATCAGTCTCTGACGCCAGTAGTACCATAGCCGCTACCTCGTTGGTATTGTGTACATAAGTACCTACGGCCCCAGCTCCAAGTTCTCGGTCAGACTTTTTGTCAGCCGCCTCACTTCGTTTTTTCTTCAGGATAATAATAGCTTTTTCCATGTCTCCTTCAGCTTCTTCCAAAGCCTTCTTACACTGCATTACTGAAATACCAGTGCTATCTCGTAATTCTTTAATTTGTGCAGATGAAATTTCCATATATAGATTTAATGAACTAATTTTTTAAGCATCAACCAAGTTAAACCTTAATCTGATCGTCGTCGTTGTAGTGTTCGTTTTGAGTCGACAGTCTTTGGCACATAAGCCGCTTTTCCTTCAGCGTAGGCAGCAACTAGCTCATCTAAGATTAAAGACACACTAGATTGCAATGAGTCATTGGCTACCACTGGGTAAGTTACTTTTGAAGCATCGCAGTCTGAACTCATGATAGCCATAACTGGTATTCTTCTATCGTTTGCTTCAGCTACCGCAATAGCATCGTGTCGAGGATCAACCACTACTACTAAATCTGGATTCCTAGTTAATTTTGAAATACCAGCAAAGTTAAATTCTAGTTTATTGGTCTCACGACCTAGTACCACCCGTTCCTTTTTAGTGTACTTACGTTCAAGTTCACCAGATTCTCTTTCTGCCAACAGGCCTTCTAAACGATTGATACGTTTTTTGATTTCACTAAAATTAGTAATCATTCCACCAATCCAACGATTAGTTACATAAGGAGACTCCGTCTTTTCAGCTGCGGCCTTTACGATTTTGGAAGCTTCGTCCTTAGTACCCACAAAAAGAACCGTCTTGCCCTGAAGACCAGCATCCTTGATTGTTTCTTTTGCTGACTCTAATAATTCAGCGGTTTTTTCTAAATTAAAGATGTCGCTTCCTTCCTTAGTTGTGTATAGGTATGGAGCAACAGTTGGGTGTCGGCGGCTTTTTTTAAAGCCAAAGTGTGACCCTGCCTCAAAGAGGCGATTGATGTAATCTTTTGTTGTTGACATAATATTAATTAAAAGCGACTCATTAATAGCTATTGCACTGAAATACGGTTACTAATAAAGTATTTCTGGGCAACCAAACTGAATCTAAAGATTTTTAGAGCAGTCTGAGTCTAAACTCTTAGCGGCGAGATAGTACCATAGGCATAACTCCAGCGCAAGAAGAGTAGATAATTTTTTTACTCTCTCGCTCGTGCCGCTTCTTGCATCGCTTTAACAATTGCACTTAAATCCCCAGCCAAAGTAGCTTCTACAGTATGCCATGATTCTTTTATCCGGTGGTCAGTAATGCGATTTTGTGGGAAGTTATAGGTGCGGATTTTTTCTGACCTATCACCAGTTCCAATCTGATTCTTTCTTACTTCAGCGTGCTTTCTAGCCTGCTCTTCTTCGTGCAGCGCTTCGAGCTTGGCAGTAAGAGCCGCCATCGCTTTCTCTCGGTTCTTCAGCTGTGAGCGCTCACTTTCGCAACGCACATCGATTCCAGTTGGACGGTGAACCAGTCGCACAGCAGTCTCTACCTTGTTAACGTTTTGTCCACCAGCACCACCGGCCCGTGAGAACTCCATATCAATATCACCAGGATTAATTTCAATCGTTGGCTTTTTTCGCATCGGTAACATAGCGACAGTAACGGTAGAAGTATGAATACGTCCCTGCTTCTCAGTAGCTGGGATACGTTGTACGCGATGCACACCGGTTTCAAAGCGTAAGTGATCCCAGACCTCTGGACCCATAATTTCAAAGGCACCTTCTTTGTAACCACCAGCTTCAGTGGCTGACACATGAGATCGGCTAGTCTGCCACCCATTATTCTCAGCATATTTTAAATACATTCCAGCTAGTTCAGCTGCAAAAAGAGACGCCTCGTCTCCTCCAGCTCCAGCACGCACTTCAAACATCACACCATAAGGCTTGGATTCCTCTTCCTTGCTGGATTCAATAATATTATCCATCTCAGCGAACTGCCCTTCCAACTGTTTGGTAAGAGTGGCAATTTCTTCCTTAGCCAACTCTGCCATGTCTGGATCACTTTTAGCTAGCTCTTCAGCTTCGTGAAGTTTCGCTAACTCACTCTCAAACTGCGACGCCAAAAATTGCGTTTTATGATTTTCCTTGAACTCTTTTAGTTTGTCTTGGTCAAAAGTCATATTGTCCGGTCAAGTGTACTTAATATAGAAGTAATATCAAGCACCTAATACTTGGTTATCTTGTTACGTAGCATGTTACGTAACATGCTACGTAACAATTAACAGTAAATTTTGGACAGATCTAGCCCCAACAATCTTATCATATATGATAAGATTGTACTCAATGAAGAAAAAATTAAATCAAATTTCAGAACAACAAAAAATAGAAACTTTAGATATGCTTTACACTGCGGCCTCAGCGGTAAAGGGTCGAGACGCGACCAAAGCATTCCTACATGAGCTACTTACCCCAAGCGAAAGGATTATGCTGGGACGCAGAATATGGATAGCGAGACTTCTGCTACAAGGGTATTCCCAAGCGGAAATTGGAGAAAAACTTGAAGTTGGACCAAACACTATATGGAGAGTCCAAAAGTGGCTAGACGATCAGATGCCAGGTTATAGAGAAGCTGTTAAAGGTTTAGAGTTAGAATTAGAAAAAAGAAGTAAATCTGATTCTGCACCATTTAGTTTTAATAAGCTGAAGAAAAAGTACCCTATGCACTTCCTACTTTTTCCAACCAAAGGTAAGTGAACATAAAAGTAACCCTTATCATATATGATAAGGGTTACTTTTATGTTCAAGTGAGAGTAGCAAGACTGATCCTAGTCTTATCATATATGATAAGACTAGGATCATACGTAGTTGAAATAAAAAGACCGGAGTGAGGCTTTAGCTCCAGCGAGGATAGTTTACAAAGGCGAGAAAATGATTCAGATATACTAGACACAAAAAGAAAAATCGCGTGAGACGTACTTAGTGGTACGTTGAACGCGATTTTTCTTTTTTAACGACGTAGATGGGTTATTTTCTCGCCTTTGCAGCTCGTTGCTTGAAGCGATCTACGCGTCCGGCAGTATCCATAACCTTCTCCTGTCCGGTGTAGAACGGATGTGAGGCGCTAGTTACATCCACCTTAGCTAGTGGGTACTCATTCCCATCTGTCCATTTATCAGTCGCTTCAGTCTCAATAGTTGAACCAATTAGAAACCGTTCTCCTGATGAGTTGTCGTGAAAGATTACCGGTCGGTAATTTTCTGGATGAATATCTTTTTTCATATCTATAATACTTCGGCGCTCTCATGTGGCTGGCTGTCCAACCACCGGAATATAATAAGCGAGAACACCTACGTTTTAACGTCGACAACTATACCAAAAGTTATCCTTAAATCAAGACTAGTTTCTAAGAATCTGGATTTCTTGGACCAATCGACTCTTCCGGTTCATTACCTGATCGCCATAGAAGGCATTGGCTGGATTTGACGCTCCGCCCCAACCGGCATAGTAGCGAAGAGCGGCCAATCGATCACTATGGTACGAACCATTGGCGCCATTGTCGCGCAGGAGAAGTGCGGTGGCAATGAAGGCGTCTTGATTATCGAACGGATTGGACACCGAGCCACCGTTGATACGCCGAATGGCATCGGATGATTTGTCGTATTCCCAACCATTTCCGTAATTTACGATACCGCCGTAAATCGCCCAAGTAGACGGGATGAACTGTGAAGGACCCATGGCTCCTCCCCAACCAACTCGCACCCCATTCTGAGTTAGAGGACAAGAGACTGTTCTGGAATAAGCATCAAAACCAAGTACTTTAGCTATTGCCATAAAGACCGGTTCATCTCTAGTTGGATGCATAACTCCTTTACCACTATGACTGTCGGTAAACAAACAACTTCCTAGATTGGAGCCAATATTGGTTTCCTGTTCTAAAATAGCCAATATTAAGGCTGCGTCTACTCCCGTGACATTAGATGCGTATTGAGCGAGACGCACCGCTTCAGGAAAAGGGATGCCTCCTCCTCCACCCAAAAGTTGGAAAAGTGCATTACGCAACTCAGCCGCAGTCTTACGCTGAGAATCCAACAGAGCTTGGTAACGCTCTTCTTCACCCTTGGTTACTGTTAAAATACGCGCCTTCTCTGCTTCCTTGTCCTCGATTTCACCCTTTTCTAGCTCCTGAATTCGTTTCATCTCGGCCTCTGTCTCCTGCTTGCTTTCAAGCTGCCCTTTCTGTTCTTGAGTATCTTGTCTAATTTCATGCAGCACTGCCAACGATTCATTGAGTGATTCTTTAATTGATTGATAAGTAGCTACATCAGTAAAAAACTCGGAAAAACTTTGCTTACTCAACATCACTTCCACCAAGGAATACTCTTCTAACAAAGCTGATTTACGGACCAACTCTGACAAAGACATCTGTTGTCTGGCTAATTTTTCTGCCAAAATTTCTAAGATCTCTTCTTTTTCGTCAATTTGATCATCTAGCTGCGCGATAGCTACCGCTCGAGCCTGAATGCCTAGATGAGCTTTTTTAATCTCAGTTTCAATAATTGAAATATCTCGTTCCAGTGACTGACGTTCCTGCTGTTTATCTTCAACTAGACGTTGTTGAGTGAGAATCTGTCGTTCCACATTTTGCAGCTCAGCTTCAAGTCGTTGCCGACGCTCAGCATCAGTTTCACCAAAGGTCACCTGGGGAGGTAAACTAAAAACCAAAATTAAAATACCGGCAACGACGGAACGTGTCATACCGGTATTATAACAAAGGTATCTGCAGCTGCCTAAATCTCACCACAACTTTATTGTTGTGTAACTATTTTAACCAGCTTAAGATTAGAAATACGAATTTAGACTTTAGATTGAAGTACTATGGGGGACTATCCTTCTGCTGATTCGTCTTCTTTCTTACCCTTATCTTCAACCTCAATTGCATCCATATCAGGTGCTTCAGACACTGCTTCTTCCTCTTCTTCTCTTGCCGCACTGACGGTAACAACCGCACTGTCTTCTTCAACTTTTGTTGTTACACCCTTTGGTAAATTAATATCTTTAACCACAATCTTATCCTCCAAGTTTGCTAACTGGGCCAAACTCACATCAATATGATCAGGTAGATCAGCCGGCTTACAAGCCACTTCGATGTCCTGCATAACCTTATTTACTATTCCACCAGATTTTTCTACTGGTGCTTCATCGATAAAAT
>JAGQMC010000037.1 GCA_020428815.1 Candidatus Kaiserbacteria bacterium | reverse complement strand
TTTGCTGTGCAAACCGCAGTGCCGCCCGCAACTCCTCCACACTACGAACCACTACAAAATAAGCAGCAACACCACCTACTTTCAAGGTGGTGTGAGCTGCGAGAGAAATATTCTGCTCGATTTTTAAATCCATAATTATTGACAGTCGACTTGTGGATCCCCGCCACTCTCAATACTTTCTATCAGACAAGTTGCGGTCGGAGCAAACGATGTGAGCTTGACCTCTGCCTCACTAAGAACCCTCACTGCTTCTTCATTCCTATCTTGCTGATAGTAGAGGAAAGCTAGAGTGGCCCAATTTTGCGGATCGTCATTCCAGTGGTACCGCGCATTACCTTCTTCTGAATAGATTCGATACTCAAACAACTCTGTCACTAAATCAGTTTGATTAAACTGGTTCGCGGTACTAACCAAGAAATCACTGTTAGCAAAACTCATTTTTATATCTTCAGTCTCCATTAATTGTCTGACCTCTGCAATTTTATTTTGATAGATGAGAGACACAGCATAGTATTCTCTGGCTTCAAGATTGTTTTCATCTAACAGAAAGGCTTCCTTTAGATAAGCGGCAGCGTCATCGGTGTTTCCTAAAGCCAAAGCAATGAAGCCTTGTTGAATAATAATTGATTGTTTCTTGGGTGAAAATTGACGAGCTAAATCCATCTGCTCCTTAGCTTTAAAATTGTCACCGATCGAACGGTAATAGCTACCAGCAAACACATGGACCCGCGCATCCCCCGGTTTGCTTTCAATCAGATTCTTCAACTGCTCTTCGGCGGCGGCTGCGTACCTTTGCTTCGTAGCCTCAGATAATGACGGATTACGTACTACACTAATCGCCTGCTGTGATATTTGCTCAGCAATCTCTTGGTTAGCAAAAGAATTTTGCGCGGCGGCCCTTTCCATAGCGTCTAATCGCTCATCCGGATCGGCGGCTCTAAAACCATTGATTATTTCGCCAGCTGCTATCATGCCTGGGCGATGGAAATGCCAGATACTAGCCACCAAGAGGACAATTACAATCGGTGCAGCAAATTGCGTCACTACGACATTATCTACTTTGAAGTCTGCGAGTGACTTAGGAGTGCTACCAACTCGGTAAGTTATAAGACCGAGAATAATCGCAAAGAAAATATAGCTAACGATGTTATCGAAAACCACAAAGTTGTGAGTGAAGTAACCAGCCAAGATACCAAGCAACACACCCCGTTCTAGCACGTTAAATGATTCATCATCTTTATTTAAGAGTGGTCGCAAAAATAGATACCAGCCACACCAAGCAAAAATACTAAGATACGCGATCAAACCAAGGAAGCCGCCAGTGGTCAGCCAATCCATGATGATATTGTGAGAGCGGTCGAACCATTGTTCCTGCGCGTACAGACGAGGATCATAATTGGCATTGAAGACGTAGTTGAAGTTACTTTGACCATAACCCAAGAGTGGACGCTCTTTCACCCCTTCCCAAGCGGACCCCCAGATGATGCTACGAATCTCAATATCATTCAATGAAATGTTTGCGATACGCATCAGCCCAGTACGACTCTGCACAAACTCAGAGTCACGATTCATAACTAAAGCTCCGGCTAAAACCACGATTAATGCTAATGCCCCAATGGCATATTTACGATATTGTTTAAACTGTTGACCAAACAAACCAATGTAAGCTGCCATAACAGTCACACCAACCGCGAGACCAATAGCCGTACCACGGGTACCAGTTTCAAGCAGCACGAAACCAAACATTGTCACCAAGAGAGCATAAGTAACCTTTAGAGGGATGTTTTTAGTCTCAACAAACAACCAAAAGGCCACAAAGATGTGGAAGAGCATGTACACCGCCATATAGGAAGCATTACCGAGGCGGCTATCGATACGACTAGACCCTTCAACTAAGCCCCCAAACTGTGCCAAACCATAGAGGGCGACCAAAAAAGCGACGGTGAGGGAGGTCTTAAGCAGACGGTCCCACATTTGTTTGGTTTGTAATACACTACCAAGCACCAACATGTATAAGAAGGTGTGAACCAGTGAAACATAACCGTCCATCCGCTCGAAGTTACTCCAAAAACTAGACTGTGGGTGCACTCCAAACAAGTTGGCGAAGAACATGATAATTAGTAAAATCCCAAAACTCCAAGTAATACCGGAAATTCTTGGTCGATACTTACTCTCGTAAAGCGCTAGAATTACCCAAGCGGCAAAAGTTACGTCGACGATGATCCTAAACCAAAAGTTTTTACCAGTAATAAATGGGAAAAAGTAATCATTTTCTACGTAAAGGGTAAGAAACGGGACTGCAAACAGACCGGCCACCACCACTGCTTTCAAAACATCTTTCATATGGGTGAAACTATACCATGCTGACCAAGTCACGAATCTCTAGACGAGATAGAAAATGACAGGTATAGAAAGGAAAAAGGCCGGAAGCTACGCTTCTGGCCTTTTACTCAACCACTTATTCATAAAGCTCAGAATGAGAACCAATTTCAAAGAAAGTAATAACTTTTCCGTTATCAATAAACAAAGCTCGATAATCGGCCGTGACATTCATGCTTTTGAGCGGATACTTTTTGCCTGATAAAATATGAACTTTTAGTAAAGGTGAGTCAGGATTTTCAATCAGCAGAGATGCCCTTTCTTTAAACTTATTCTTTATTTTCTTAGGTAACTTGCTGTATTGCTTATCGAATTTCCTATGTGATGTAACTCTCATAGGGTTATGAATTCAAATAAGCCATAAAGTCTTCAACATTATCAAAAGTTGGAGACAGGCCTTCTCCCCGCTCAGTTTCCTTAATCGCTTTTTCTATTCTCTTTGCTACCTCTGGCTTGAGTTTAGGTTCACGACTAAGGGTAAACTCGCCTGAACGCACAAACTCTTTCAAATATGAATTAACCACCGTTGATAGCGGTACACCCAAATACTTAGCTAACGCTTGTGCTTGTTCCTTTACCTCCACGTCTGTTTTAACATTTAGGACTGTTTTCATATAACTATTGTATATACAACGGTTATATTGTCAATATGGTGAGCAAAAGGCCGGAAGCTACGCTTCCGGCCTTTTACCTCCTTCCTTAATCTCTTCTTCCATACACAGCCACCGCTGGAAATAGATTTTCTCTTTGTGCCCTCGGAATATTACTTATTTCTGCTTGATGATTTACTTCCCAAGCAAACAATTCATTTACTGCTGTCGTTTCACTGTCTTTGCAATACTTTTCAAATTCTTTATGACTACGCATTTGGTGGTAGGTGACTTTAGTGGGAGTTACGCCACTGTCTCGATACAACCTCTCCACTTCTTCTGAATCAACGTATCGCACAAATTGTCGCTCTGGTAACACTTGCGGAAAATTATTACCAAACCAGACATGTAGTCGCTCCTTAAATGAGTGCGGTGATAGAGCGTGCCCTAAGTCATAGCGATGCATCAATATTCCACCCTGCTTTACATACCTAACCGACAAATCAATAAAGGCTGGTAGATTTTTTACGTGCTCAAGCACACTAAGTGAAAAGACCAAATCAAAACTCCCCTCCTTCTCTTGTGGCACCGAGTCATAGGCTAACTGAAAATGTACTTTGGCGTTGGGTACATCTTTGGTATTTTTCTCTGCCGCTTCATACGAACTAGCAATTGGCTCAACTCCAACGTACTCAAGATTGGGAAATCTTTTCATCAACGCTGGTACGTAGCTCGCTGTACCACAACCTAGATCCATGACTCTTGGCGCGCGGCCTCCGGCCGCGCGGCCAACCGCCTCCCCTACCACATGCTCAATAAATAGTTCTTTCAACGATTTCATCCCGATACTTTAACACATATTAAACCCTCTTTGCGCAGAGCTTGCTCGGAGCAAGCTCTGCGCAAGATAATAATCTTAAGTTTTGAGAGACAATATGTAGTATTATGATAAAACTTTAATAATTTTTTTATCAATGTATGAATGACGCCTTAGGTAGCAAGCTACAAGAGAAAAGAAAGAATGTGGTAATGCCAAATATTACCGGAAGTTACTTAGATATCGGATGTGGCTACAACAACATAGCCAGAGAATATAAAGAGAAGAATCCGGAAGAGAAATCTCTTGGGGTAGACGTATACCCATGGAAAGGCTGTGACCATGTGGTAGAAGACACCGCTGCATTACCATATGACGACACCAGTTTCAACACAGTTTCTTGTGTCGCTGCCCTTAATCATATTCCTTACCGAGAAAAAGTAGTGGCAGAAATGTATCGGATACTAAAACCTGGAGGAACGGCCATCATCACCATGATCCCTCCTGGATTATCAAAAATTTGGCACAAGATTCGTGAACCGTGGG
This sequence comes from Candidatus Kaiserbacteria bacterium, assembly GCA_020428815.1. Lineage (GTDB taxonomy): Bacteria > Patescibacteriota > Minisyncoccia > Phycocordibacterales > UBA918 > OLB19. The sequence goes on along the minus strand of JAGQMC010000037.1, from coordinate 1,438 downwards.
ATGAAGACCAGCACGAGCGAGGAATGATTGAAGGTGAAGTTTTTGGTCTCACGAAAAAAGAAATTGTCGACATGTTTGAAAAGGAAGGATTCAAAGTCAAAAAGATTCAAGGATTTATGTTGGGCATAAACAAACTCTACATCTTTGAGAAATAAACTATCTTCAACCATAAAAGCCCTACGCTCGTGCGTAAGGGCTTTTATTAGAATCTTTCTTTAAGTCCACGACATCTGGTACCCAACATTTCTCTGTGCACAAAAGTATATGAAGCCAACAATATAACAAGCGGAATAATCGGCAGAGTGTACCTTGGATACGGAAACAAGACCGTATGAAGCGCCCACACATACAAAACAATTAACCACAAAACCATCATTCGTTTATTCCAAGGCAATAGAAGCGAAAGAAAAGCTGCTGTCAAAATTACAAAGAAACCAATCTTATATAGCAGAATCAAATACTTTACTTGTGGGTATTTTTCAAGCAACTGCTCAGCTTGATATCCCCCCGCTCCCGGATTCCAAAATACAAAAAAGTTTCTAACTTTTGAACCAATTATTTCTGTCAGGCCAGCTTCCCTGTCTTGAGAAGTAACTTCTTCAGCCTTGTATTCATCTTCGTACGATAACGTGTTGTACGCCTTGTTCATAACCAGCGGAAGAGTCGAGTTCACTGGCGAAAAAACTCCTGTTCGATGATAGTTATAGAGTGTCCAAGGAGTCAGCACAATCAAAAACGCCAGCACTGCAATCACTACCCTTTTTATAGCTAATTTATTCATCAATACCTTCTTTCTGTAAAAGAGGATGAAGAAAAATATGACCCAGAACGGAAGTAGTATTACAATCGGCCTAATCAAGGTCGCTACTCCCAGCAGAACCCCGGCTGTAATTCCACTCCTTAAATCTAACTCTTTCGAAAAGTTCATTAGGAAATAAGCTGTACTAACGATAAAGAATATATATAGGACCTCAGTCATCAAAAGCATGGAGTACAGAATCATGTATGGCCAAAACATGACCATCAAAGCTACCCCCAAAGAAACCCAGTACGGTAGTGACAGTTGTCTATATGCAATTAAATAAATGAAGGCTGAAGTTGCTCCCAGCAACAAGAACTGGATGGCATAAACAGTATTGAAAGCAGTGCCAAACAACCCATAAACAAAAGAAAGAAATACTGGGTACCCTGGAGAATAGATAATTCCTTCCAAGTATAGATAAGTACCATCACTTAAAAGATGCTTTGCTAAAGTATCGTACTTGATAGAATCAGCAATCACTGGAAAGCTTGGCAATACAGACAGAGCGATAATGCCAAGAATAGAGGACAACACAATCAATCCAGAAATAGTCACTTCGGTACGATGGTTTAGCAAAAAATTTTTCATATTTATTTTATTTCCGGAATTATAGCACCAAGAGAGGCTGTTAATCTT
>JAGQMC010000036.1 GCA_020428815.1 Candidatus Kaiserbacteria bacterium | reverse complement strand
GTACATCATTTTGTTTGGCCCCTCTGGCTGTGGTAAATCTACTCTCATGTACGCTATTCAGGGTTCTCTACCTCCCGGAGAGGGAACTTTGCTTATTAAGGGTGATGATGTGTATTCGTATCCACCAGCTGAGCGGGTGTACTTTCAACGCTATGTGATGGGTATTATTTTCCAACAGTTTAACCTAATCATGTCACTATCAGTACTTGATAATGTCGCCCTCCCAATGATTTTTTGTGATTCAGACAAGGCTACTAGAGATCGTCGCGCACAGTCACTATTAGATCGATTTGGAGTAGGACATGTGTCACATAAGATTCCAGCTATGCTCTCAGGAGGGCAGCAACAGCGTGTCTCGGTGTCTCGCTCGATGGTTAATGACCCGAAAATTTTGCTGGCTGACGAACCAACCGGTAACTTGGACTCAGTTTCTACTCAACAAGTTATGGATAAAATTGACGAGATTAATACCTTCGACCGACGGACCATTATTATGGTGTCACACAACGCTGCTCACCTCAGTTATGCTCATCGTGTCTACTACCTTAAGGACGGTAAAATTGTTCGTGAAGTGGTAAACCCACAGCGTAAACAAATTAAGCCAGTAAAAGAAGGAGAGACCATTGTAACGGAATTGGAGCAGCTGGCTCGTCTATTTCCATACGATTCAATTCAAACTCTTCGAGTAAAAAGTTTAGTTAATTTTTTAACTCAAGACTACACATTTAGCCAGATAACCAGACTGGAGCATTCGGTGGGTTTGTTTATTCAAGGAAAAATTGACAAGGAAGCCTTTATTAAAAGTTTAATCTTAACCAAAGAAAAAGGCGGGGTAGAAATCGATGAGAAAGAAGCACGACGGATGGCTAGTGTGGCTGAGCGTATGATTAAGAATTCTGACGACGTTAGGCGTTATCGAGCGAGAAAAGATAACGCTGGTATTTTCTTTAATCAACATAAGTTAGCCGAACGATTACGGGAACATCTAGTTAAAAAACATCACATTAAGCTTTCTAAGGAACAAGAAAATAATATGACAGAAATAGTGGCTGATCGAGTGACGGGAGTAACCGAAGAAATTGAAATGAATGAAAAAATGATGAAAGGTATTCGTTCGGGCGGTTTAGCTTTATCAGAAAAAGAGGCTGACGATGTGAGTAGGTATTTCGAAAAAGTAATCGCGCAAGGAGTTGATGTAAGTTACAAATAGCATGAGAGTTCAAGATTTAGCACAACTATCAACTAGAATGTTCAAGACTAACCCCTTGCGTACTTGGTTGACGATTCTTGGTATGGGAGTGGGAACCGGAGCAGTGGTGGTGCTAGTGGGGCTTGGGTTTGGTCTACAGCAAATTATCTTGGAGCAAATTGTGTTCGGAGAGACTTTGCTGTCCTTAGGGGTGTCATCAACTGGTGCCCAAGGTTTGCGACTGACTTCAGAGACTGTGCTTGAGTTTGAAAATAAAGAAGCAGTGCTTGATGCAGCTCCCTTAGCTAGGTTCCCAGCTTTGGTTACTTACAAAGGTTTAACTGGTAACGTGTTCGTGCAAGGTGTAGAGCCGCCGTATCTGCGCTACGCCGGCGTTACTGCTATTGCAGGCGAAGTTTTCACAGATGAAGATTTGGGTGACACTAATAGCATCATGCTTTCACCGGCTGTCCTGAAACTTTTTGGTATTCCGGATGAAGAAATGAACAGCTTTATTGGTGAAAAAGTCACCTTCAGGCTTTTGGTGCCAGCTGATGATGGAACTGATGATGTAAATGAAATTTTAATTGATAAAGAGTATGTGGTGCGCGGTATCACTAAAGATGAAGGGGTGTTAAATGCCATGATGATGTTACCAGAACTGCGTAATTACGTGGGGATTGAAGAGTATGAGCGTATTCAAGTTCGGGTAAACAACAATGAAAACCTGCCGATAATTGAGGAAGAACTAATTGAAGAAGGTTATCGGGTGACGGCCCTTTCTAAAACAGTAGAACAAGCTTCAAAAATCTTCCAAGGAATACAGATAGTTTTGGCTACTTTTGGTGGAATCGCTTTAATTGTGTCGGCGATTGGAATGTTTAACACTATGACCGTTACGTTGCTCGAGCGTACCAAAGAGATTGGCATCATGCGTACCATCGGAGCGTCGCCTAATGATGTAAAGTACTTATTCGTTTCAGAGTCTATAGTGGTAGGCTTCTTGGGGGGCTTGAGTGGAATATTGATGGGGGTTACGCTCGGGATTACCGTCAACTTATTTCTTAATTTTGTCGCTGGTCAGTTTGGTGGACAGGCTGTAAATCTTTTCTCCTTTCCTTTAGATTTCTTATCATTTATCGCTCTTTTCTCAGCTGCGGTTGGATATTTAACTGGAATTTTCCCAGCTCGTCGAGCTTCAACCCTAAACCCACTAGATGCTATTAGATACGAGTAAGTAGGGTACGTCGTTGTTCACTTATGTGTATAACTTGACACAATTTATCTATTAAAACAGTACAATATAACAAAAAGTTATTTATTTATTTTATTTATGATGTTGTACAACCCTCAAGACTTCCCAAACTATGTAAAGACGGCTGGTAAAATCACCATGCTGACAGCCTTGGCTGGTATGTTAGTGTTCGTCTTTGCTTTTGTTTTTGACTTTGGTGCTAAAGAGCTGAGTAAAGTATCAGCAAACTCAGGCAATGCTACCACTACGCTAACTGTGCTGAACACACCTCCATCTTTCACCGTAAATCCTTACGAAGTGACGGAGTCTTCAACATCAACTCCAACTAATTCTGAAGATGTTATTAGCTGGTCGGCTATCGGAACTGATAGTAACTCAGCACCATATTTCTTGTTGATTTGCAGCACAAACGCAAGTCCTACAGCTAATTCCGGAGCTGGGGATGGTTCAGCACCACCAGAATGTGGGCCGGGGGCAATCCAGTGGGGGGTATCAGCTAGCACAACTAGTGGTACAACTGCAACAGTATCGACTACAACAGAAGAGTGGGGAACTGGGCAGTTCTTGCAGGTAGCCGAGTGGTACGCTTGGGTCTGTGATGATGACGCATCTTATCCAGCTTGTAACGCAATCCCTCAACAAGGTTATTCTGCTACCAACTCTTCGCCGTTTGTGATTAATAATCGGCCAGTATTTACAGCTAATTTGATTAATAATGGCCCAGTCTTCCCGGGAGATGAGCTTGTCTTCAATTCAACTTCTTCTGATCCGGATGGCTTTGGAGTAGTTGAAGACACCCTAACCTTAATTGTCTGTTCTACAAACTCATTTAACTCAGTAACAGATACTTGTAACGGAACAGAAATATCTTCTACTACTGGCTCATACACTGATAATGTAGGAGCCACCTCAACCATTGATATTCCAACTAAGGACCAGTCTTATGCTGCCTACGGCTTTTTGATTGACGAGCATGGACATGAAGCGCTTAATAACAGCTTACAAGCAGATTTTGAGGTAGCTAACGTCCTGCCGACAGTTACCAACAGTAGCATTGTTCTCAATGGTGGAGGCCTCATATCTCTAAGTAACCCAGGGGGTGAATCAACCTCTACTTTAGACTTTACTATTACTGATAATAATAGTTGTGAAAATGACTTGAGTGGTGACGAAATTGTCGGTTTCTCGGTAAGTATTTTTGCTGGTACTACTACAGATGGTACAGCTATCTGTGATGAAGCGGGCGAGTATGATGCTAATGACTGTTACACTAGTGAAATTGGTACTTCAATGTGGAACTTAAGTTGTACTGCTACTACAACCTGTACTACACCAGCCACTCAAACTGATATTGAATACACTTGTGAATTCCCATTGTGGTATATTGCTGACCCAACCGATATTGGTGCCTTTGGTAAAGAGTCACCACGACAGAATGATGTTTGGTTTGCCGCCGTTGCTGGAGTGGATGATAGTTTAGCTACAGGAACTTTGTCTACCACCACTTCACCGGTAGAGTTAGCCCAGTTTCCATACATTGATGTGGCTGCTGACGCAATTGCTTATGCGCCGACAGCTCCTGGCTCAAACACTGGTGGTACCAATGCGACTTCTACCACACTTAGCTTAGGTAATACCGGTCTTGATCAAGAAATTGTAGGGGATGATATGTGTGGCACTTATACCTTTGCTAGTAAGTGTACTCCATCAAAGTTAGCGACCATACCAGCAGATCAACAAAAATATTCTGTTGGCTCATTCATCTACACTTCAGGCGGTACTCAATTATCATCCACAACACCAGCCCACGTTGATATCGATGTCTTGAAAACCACTTCCACTTCTTCACCAGCTGAAAAAGATACCTACTGGGGAATCGCGGTACCAGGCACAATTAACGTCTCAGGAAGCTACACTGGAGTAAACACCTTTACTGCTATCGTAGCGCAAGCTGGTACTTGGTACTAAATATAAAGCACAAATATACCAGCCATTGTTATTCAACAATGGCTGTTGCTTTTTAAGCCTTTATTAACGATAATAGTAGGACATACATGTTTGGATTTTTGCGAAAACTGACGCTAGTTTTTTCTTTACCTGTGCTTATTTTTGGCGCCAGTTTTACTGAAGTAGAAGCTGGTTTTGGGATTACTCCACCCTATGTGCGTAATACTAGCCTCACTAGACATTCGGTCTATGAGCAACAGATTTTGTTGGTGCGAGGGGACAGCGCTACCGCCCAAAAAGCCGAAATTACGATTGATGCACCTGAAATACAAGATTGGATTACTGTACTAGAAGGTGATGAAATTATCATGGATCGAGGTAAACAGAAAGTGCCGATGACTGTGCAGGTAAAGGTGCCAGGTGATGCCGAGTTTAAAAAGTATCAAGGCTCAATTAGAATCAGAACAGTGCCATTTGATGACGGAGCTTCTCAGGGAGCAGTCAGTATATCTTTGGGTGCCTTAGTTGATATTAGTTTGGAAGTGATTGATAAGGAAATTAAGAACTTTCGTGTCCGTCGTATTTCAGCTCCTGATTTAAACGAGGGATCTAAGTTGGCTTGGTTATTTTTTCCTGGAAAAATTAACTTCAACATGTTAATTGAAAATACTGGTAACGTTGATATCTCTCCATCTAAAGTTGAGTTTAGAATCTTTGATCGGTCCGGCAAAGCTTTACTTGAAGAGACTAAAAACATTGGTAAAATACAGAAAATTATTCCTTATGGAACTGAAACAGTAACGGCTGAATTGCCAACTAGACTACCAGCTGGAAGCTATATTGCTCGTTATCGTATTTATAATGACGAAGAAATAAAACAAGAGGGTGATTTAAATCTTAATATTCTACCGGAGGGTACTTTGCAGACAGCCGGCTTTGGTTTTATCGGTTTGTCTATTGCTCATAAAATTTCTGTACTACTACCAATCTTTGCGACTTTGATTGCTCTTATCTACGCATGGCAGTCCCGAGCTAGAAGAAAACGTCAATACTAATATGAGACTATGGTTTCCAATCATCATTCTTTCTATACTTGTTATTACGCCGCTCTCAACAAAAGCGCAGACTATCTCTCATGCCACTACGACCCTGACTATTAGTATTTGTGGAAATAGTATTGTAGATGGTGGGGAAGACTGCGATGTGCCTGGTGAGACAGGTGTCTATAGTACAACTATTGCCGGCCGTCAGTGTAGCGCAGCTTGCTTATGGGGTCCCTACTGTGGGGATGGTATTTTGCAAACAGCCTATGACGAGGAATGTGACGATGGAAATAATGATGACGGTGACTTCTGTTCTTCTATTTGTAAAATTGAACCAGCTGGATCTGGAGGAGGTGGTTCTTCAGGTGGTAATTCTGGCGGGGGTGGTGGTTCTGACGTGGATCTAGGCGATACAATCATTAATATAATCGGTAGAG
>JAGQMC010000035.1 GCA_020428815.1 Candidatus Kaiserbacteria bacterium | reverse complement strand
GCTGGCCAAATCAAGACCGGTAGTGTCTCTCGGGGCGAACGCACCGCCAAACACAATGAGCTCATGCGTATTGAAGACACGAACTCCGACCTCAAATTAAACAATCCTTTTGTTTAATCTGTCCTTCCTTTGGTGTTTTCTTTCTTGATTCGAGAACGGAGCCTAGCGTTCTCAGTAGACTTCTTGTGCAGATAACGAGACGATGTGCGGTAACCAACTGGTCCAGCTCGCTTCCCTGTTTTACCAGTGTGTTTCATTGATTAGTATTCTAACAAAATAGTGATACCATCATGTATATGTCACACCATGAATCTTCTTTTGAATCTCAGGAGGAACGCGAAAAAACTAAACTCGTTCGTGAAATTAGTAATAGACTTAACGGTAATGGACAAAGCTGGAATGATTTAGGTATAGAGTTACAAGACAAGCTTATTCCGGAAATTGCGTTGGGTGCAATTGAAGATTTATATAATAAAGCCGGATATCTAACTGATGACCTCAAAAATGTTTACGCTGAAAATATTGAAAGCTACTACACTGAAGAAATCAGAGGCTGCGAGCAAGAACCAATTTTGATAGCTGAAAAGTTGAAAAAGATCGAGAATCGTCTGTCTAAAATTGGAGTAGCTGACGAAAAAATAAATGCCCTGCAAGCCCATATCTCATCTTGGGCATACACTCCCGAGTCTGCTTAGGTGATTTTCTACCTAGATCTATTCAAAATAGATGTAGAATTTGCGACAGAGCAACCGTAAGGCGTATACTATTTCTCTATCCCTTAATATTTGTCTATGAAAATTTCACCAAAAATCTCTGATATTGTCAGAACTGCCAAAGCCAAAGCCTTAGCCACAGTTGGTGACGATGGTGTAAATGTAGTGCCGGTTTCCACCATCAAAGTTAACGATAGTTCTATCTGGCTCTTTGATTTCTTTATGAAAAAAACTACTGAGAATATTAAAGAGAATAAATCTGTTGGCCTGGCTTGTTGGACAGATCTTACAGGAGTACAGATTAAAGCTGAAGTTGAGTATGTGAACGAGGGCGAATTATTTACTGAAGCGACGGCTTGGGTAAAAAACGAGTGTCCAGATAGGGTGGTGAAGGGACTCTTGATTCTTACTCCAACCCAAATCTGTGACATCAGTCCCGGTGGCGTCTTCTGTTCGGAGGATTTGGAGCTCAAGAACTAAACAAAATTTACAAGGGCTGTTATACTGCCCACCTATGAAAACTTGTTTGATTATTCAACTTCGTCCGGAAGACGAAACGGCTGATAACGAATTTGAAGCTATCTTGAAGTATAGTGAACTCAAAGAAAATGAAGTGACTAGACTACGAGCAGAAAAAACTGGTTTAGGTCAAATAGATTTAAGTAATCACTTTGCCATCATTGTCGGGGGCAGCCCATTTGACGTCAGCACACCGGAAGCTGAGAAAAGTACTGTCCAAAAACAAATCGAACAAGAATTTACCACGCTGTTTGCTGAAGTTATCAAGCAAGACTTCCCCTTCCTAGGCGCCTGCTCTGGTAACGGTCAATTAGGTAAGTATCTCGGTGGACACATTTCCAGAAAATACCCAGAGCCTGTTGGTGGTACTGATATATTTATCACCCCTGCCGGACAATAAGATAAGCTGCTGGTTGGTTTTCCAGAAAAAATTCGAGTGCTCTTAGGGCACAAAGAAGCTTGTGATGAAACTCCGCCAAAAGCCGTGCTTTTAGCCACCAATGAAGCTTGTCCGGTCCAAATGTTTCGAGTTGGAGAAAATGTCTATTCTACTCAATTTCACCCTGAAGCTGACCCAAAAGGCTTTATCACACGTATTAATATTTATAAACATCACGGGTATTTCCCTGCCAACACCGCCAGTGAATTAATAGATTTAGTCAAGGACGAACACACCCCCGAGGCCCAAGAGATTCTTCGACGATTCATCAGTCATTACCGACCGGATAATGTGAATTAACCACGAGCCGGTAGAGTTATAGAAAAACTAGTTCCCTCATCTTCTTTTGAAGCTACTTGGATAGTACCACCAAGTTGTTCAACCGACTGTTTAACAATGTAAAGACCTAGACCCGTACCCTCCGTTTGTTTTTGTTGGGCGTTAGTAGCTCGATAAAACTTAGTAAAGAGGTACGGTAATTCTTGCTCTGGTACACCAATACCACTGTCTGCTACCAAAATCTTTACCCATTCACCCTCTAATTGGTATGACAATTTTATTTGACCGTCTGCGGCCGTGTACTTTACTGCATTTGATACTAGGTTACTAATAACAATATGAAGCAAACGTTTGTCCGCTGGTACTACCACCTGTGGGGGGTTGTCTTCACGAATTATCTGAATTTGTTTTTCAGAAATCTTTTCTTCATACTCATCAAGTACCGAAGAGAAAAATTCTGTTAAGTTAATGTTGGTGATATCAGACGCATAGGTACCCATTTCCAACTTAGACACGCTTAAGAAATCATTGATTAAGTCAATCATTTTAAGTACGTTGCGATTAACTTTATCCAAATACCGAGCTTGTGCTTCAGTTCTGGTCTCCTTCACAGTACGACCGAGTAGCTCTACATTCCACCGAATCGCCGCAATCGGAGTGCGTAACTGGTGGGTAGCTAAAGCTACAAACTCAGACTTGGCTGTATCGATGTTCTTCTTTTCAGTAATATCGGTCATGGCCACCAATCGTTCACCGGTGTTGCGATATTTATAAACAGAAATACTAATCCAGATTTTACTACCAGTCATGGTCGTTAAAATAAATTCTTTGTTATTTGTTGTCGCGCCAGATTCAGCAGTGCGCCGTAAAACTACTACGTCAGTCTCATCCTCAGCGCTGATCAAATCAAATAAGTCAACGTTACCAATCGTATCAAAAGAACCTTGCATTAAATTTACGGCAGCCGGATTGGCGGTAAGAATTTTCCCTGACTGATCTAAGGTTACATAAGCCACTGGACTGCGTTCATACAAAGAGTCAAACACGTCCTCCTCTACCAATTCATTACTAGCCCAACGCATTGTCAACCAAGCATCAACGGTACGCTGCACGTAAACAAACAAAATAAACAGCACCACTGAGACCCCAATGCTGGCTACTAGTTCATTCAGAACAATTTTGTTCATAAACCACATTGCTTCAACTGCTACCGTCCACAATACAAATAACACCAAAAAAACTCGTTCGACGTAGCGGAAAATTTTAATTCTCTGCACTGAAGGCATGTACTTATTTTAACAAGTCAGAGTTTCTAATTTAAGCAGTACACCCAGTCAAAAATATCTGCTAATATATCTGGTATGGATAAGACAATTCTAATCGTTGAGGACGAGAAAGATATTCGAGACGCCATGGCAGAGGCGGCTACCCAAGAGGGTTTCAATGTTTTAGTGGCCGATAACGGTGAGAATGGACTAAATACCGCCCTAGCTCAAAAACCTGACTTGATTTTACTTGATATTAAAATGCCGGTAATGACTGGCCTCGAAGCTTTGCAAAAATTACGCCAAGACCCTTGGGGGCAACACGCCAAGGTCATTATGTTGACCTCAATGGATGATGTTGAAAACATTGGTACAGCCCACCAAAGTGGCATAACCAGCTATGTCATCAAGGCCCATCACAGTCTGGAGGACATCATGTCGAAGATAAAGTTATCGATTTATTCTGATTAGAAAATACCGCGGGAACTTAATTCCGCGGTATTTTTTTAATGCAACAGATCAGTTGGTACAGTTCCGAACAAAGCCGATTTCCTGCCTCTGATATGGTTGCAGGGGCCAACTCCGTACGTAGTACTCGCAGCTTAACGGAAGAACACAACTGCCTGTCCACCCGAAACCACAACGTTCTCCGGATTGGAGTTTCCAGCGTTCAGTTGAATACATACTGCGAGCCATGTAGAGTCTTACTCCACTTGTGAAGACAACCTTATAAATTGAAAAGATGAAACCATCGACAGTTTTTTTCACTTTCCATTTGGGCTTTGCTGACTCCTTCCCTTTATGTCTGAATGGTTCATATTGAGCAGTGTTGATAAAACCCAATCTATAAAAGCGGGTATCTAAAGGTAAATGATAGTATGAACAACCGTTTTTATTAAGACTGTTGTAGTCAATGTCATTAGTCCAAAATTGCTTTGGGTTTTTAACTTTTTTTAACACTTTTACCAAACCCTCAACCTCTAGACAGGTAATCACTGGCACAGTCGCACTTGGTGAGACTAACT
>JAGQMC010000034.1 GCA_020428815.1 Candidatus Kaiserbacteria bacterium | reverse complement strand
AGGGTCGGGGTATATCTCACCTAAGACTAAATACAAGTTTTGTTGTGAACGTCTAGTGTGTAAATCAAATTTCTGGCTATCGGCTTAAAAATACTACTATGCCTATTGACCTTTTCCTTTATTCTGCTACTATTCTGCCACTTATGTTAATGATGAGACTACAAAGAGTTGGGCGACGAAACGATCCTGCGTATCGTATTGTTGTTACCGATAAAAGAACCGGTCCTAAGAGCGACAAGCATGTTGATCGACTTGGTTCATATAATCCACAAAGAGACGAAATTAATTTAGATGCTGATAAAGTAAAAGACTGGTTGTCTAAAGGAGTCCAACCTTCAGAAACTGTTCATAATCTGCTAGTAAGTCAAAAGATTATAGATGGTAAGAAGATAAACGTTCTACCAAAGAAATCACCGATTATTGACGAAGAAGCGATAAAACGAGCTGAAGAAGAAGCTGCTGCTAAGGCAGAAGCAGAAGCCGCCGAGACAGCCGCTCAGGATACTGAGGAGTCCCCAGAAGCAGAAGTGGCCGAGGAGGCTAAAGCTGATGAAGTTGAGGTGGAGGTGGTTGCAGATGAAGATGACCCTGCTGATCATTCGGAAACTGCTGAACAAGATTCAGAAGAAGTTGAGAAGGAAAAGTCTGAAAAAGCTCAAGCTCAGGCGGACGCTGAAGCTGACTAGTATCAATATTCACTCCTAACACACTGCGTCGTATTGACGCAGTGTGTTTGCTTTCGTATGATTTATATAGTCTCACAGACTACCGTGCTATAAGTGGTGGTTTTGTGCAGATTCAGCTCGTTACTTGATTGTGACGAATGCTTAACAGTTAGTCTAATTTGATGTATGGAAAATTACGAAGATAAGCAGTTTCTCGAGAATCTAGTAAAAGCACTCGTTGACAATCCTGATGCAGTTTCAATCAATCGTACAGTTGATGAAATGGGTGTGCTTCTTACTCTTGATGTGCACGCTGATGACATGGGTAAAATTATTGGCCGATCTGGTAACACTGCTAAAGCGATCCGAACCTTACTGCGAGTAGTGGGAATGAAGAATGATGCTCGGGTTAATCTAAAGATTAATGAACCGGAAGGTGGAAAAGGTATGAGTCGTGAAATGTCTGATGCGATGCGAGAGGATAATCCAAGTTCAGAACCTAAATCCCTAGACGAAGCCATCGACGATTTGAAAATATAAATTAACGAATAACTTTGTCGTTACAAGCGAGTAAGTGAGGGTCATGCGAAAATTCATTTTCGCATGACCGAACGCACGAAACTTGTATCTAGATACAAGAAAAACAGCACTTACTGGACTTTTGTCCCACTCGTGCTGTTTTTCTTTAGATTCCTCGTTCTTCGCCAATTTCTAGTTTTCAAATGGGTATTTCATGCTAATCTTTTCTTTATGGAATGGGGAATAGATTCAGTGGGTATAGCGGTTGTAACACTATGTCATGATGGGCAGGGTAATTATCTATTAGGAAAACGAAGTGAAAAGTGTAGTGATGAACACTCACGTTGGGATTTGTTAGGCAGTGGGAAGGTTGAGTTTGGTGAAACAAATAAGGAGGCTATTTATAGAGAAGTAAAGGAAGAGTGTGGCTCAGACGTTATTAAGATTGAATATTTAGGGCATAGAGAATTGATTGGTGAAGTTGAGGGTAGTTTGATGCATCGTGTACCTTTTGATTATTTAGTTCAAATTGATAGAGATAAGGTTTTCAATGCTGAACCAGAAAAGTGTGTGGAAATAAAATGGTTTAAGTTAGGAGATTTTCCTACATCAATGCATTCTCAATGGCCAGTATTTCTAGAGAGGTACAAAGATAAGTTATAGATATGAATTTTCACGTGATTACAATTTTTCCAGAAATTTGCGAGGCGTACACTAGCGCTAGTGTACTCGGTCGTGCCCAAAAGACTGATAAAGGAAAGGGAGCTAAGCACCATGGTAAGAAGATTTCGGTGGAATACTATAATCCTCGCGACTACGTGAAAGACAAACATAAGAAAGTAGATGACAAACCTTATGGTGGCGGCCCAGGAATGGTAATGAAGGCTGAACCAGTTATCAAAGCTTGGGAAAAGGCGGTTGGACGAAAGAAGGATCAAAAAAAAGTGAAGACTCTTATCATGTCTCCGCGTGGCAAGACTTTTACCAATAAACTGGCTAAAGACTACGTTAATAAGTACGATCATCTAGTACTTATTAGTGGACGATACGAAGGAATTGATGCTCGGGTGAAAAAAGCCTTAAAGGCGGAGGAAGTGAGTGTTGGTGATTATATCTTGACCGGGGGAGAGCTGCCAGCTTTGTCTATTATTGACGCTACCGCTAGGCAGGTGGCCGGTGTGCTTGGTGAACATGATTCTTTGGAAGATGACCGAGCAACTACTGGCGAGTGTTATACCCGTCCTGATGCGATTGTATACAAGCAGAAAAAATATGTCGTTCCAAAGGTTTTTTTATCGGGAAACCATGGTGAAATAGATAAAAGACGTGCGCGTAAGAAAGGATAAGTTATAATTCAACCTATTAAACAATATATATTTTATGAAAACCTTTTTTGGAATTGCAGCTTTACTAGTAATTGGCTTACTAGCTTTCGTGTTCTGGTCTCCCAGTCAAGAAATTGATGAACATCAAATGACCACTAAAACTATGTCAGATGAAGAGATGGCAGAACAGATGGCTGATTTGGAGGGTGGTAATGGTGAAAATGGTCAGTTAGTGGTTGAGTCTGGTGTTTATATGATTGACACTGAAGCCAGCTCACTTTTATGGGCCGGACAGAAACCTCTGATTGATGGTTATATTAACACTGGCTCTATCGCTGTTAAGTCAGGTGCGATAGTTGTATCAGATACTGGTATGACCGGAGACTTTACGCTAGATATGAACAGTTTGTCAGTATCAGCCACTCCAATTAAGCCAGGTAAGGAAAGTATGCTAGAAGAGCACTTGAAAGGTGAGAGATGGTTTGATGTCGCTGGCTTCCCTGAAGCTACTTTCACTATTGCTGAAGTAACACCACAATCTGGAGAAGGTTTCCTTTATGATGTGGTGGGTGATTTGACAATTAAAGGACAAACTCATGAAGTAACTTTCCCAGCTACTATTTACACCGACAATGAGGGTGTGACATACGCTGAAGCTACTTTTGGTATCGACCGCACGCTGTGGGGTATCACCGCCGGTTCTAGCTCTTTCTTTGACAATCTGGCTGACAATGTGGTGGACGATATTGTCGCTATGTCATTCAAGTTGGTGGCTCGCTCACAATAGGTTTGAATTCGATGTTTGGAGCAGTGGTTTCGTGTTATATTTACTGAAATAAGCTTAATCAATCAATATGGAACCAGAACCACAAAATCACACAGAGGAGCAGGCAGAAGTAGTGAATGAAACTAGCAGCTCTGAAGAGAAAGCAGCTAATATTTTCTCCGTGCTAGGTTACATCATCCCAATATTGTTTTTCATCCCGTTGTTAGATGAGAAGACTAAAAGTGTGCCAGCAGTTAAATTCCATGCCAATCAACAATTGATAATTCTAATTTTATTCATTGTTCTACAATTTTTGCATATGAGTATTCTTATGATGCTTGGCTCGCTTGGCTATTTGTTGATGAACGTGGCTAATTTAGCCATATTTGCTTTGGCAATTTACGGAGCCTTGAGTGCTCATAGGGGACAAATGAAGGAGCTTCCGCTTATCGGGCACTTTAGGATTTTAAAGTAAATCAATGTCAACAGAGAGTTTTAAACCCGCTGCTGACAAAGAGCAAATTATTGCTCAAATGGGTGGGATAGATAAAATCAGAGAAGCTAAAGATAACGCTCTAATGACTCGAACAGACGCAGTTCTGGAGTATGAGGAGCTGAGAAAAAGAAAAACCCACGAAGCAAGCGCTTTGTCTGAATCTGAGCTACAGGCCATTGAACACAGGATGAATATTTTGTGGGGTAAGATAGATGAGTGTAAACAGCTTGAAGCTTATTATGAAACTGTCCTTCCAGACGACAATTCCTCAAACAGCACGCTCGAATAGATAAAAGGACCTTGCAAAATAAATAGACAAGAGTATAATACCGGCCACTAACGCAGTCATTGCGATCTCGAATGAGTTTTGGTTGGGAGGTTCGACACGCGGGGGTAATTATGCTCTTTTTGTGTTTTTTGTTGTTCTAGGATGTTTCGACAAAAAGCTCTGAAAGGTGCGAGAAAACCTTTTGGACGTATTAGCGAAATCCAAAGTAGTGTCATGGTTGAGCGAAATTTGTGAAGCGCGAGGAGGTGAACTTTTGTTCATCGACGAGCGCTGAATAAATTGCAGTCAACTATGACGCTTCGTCGATTCGCAACAAACCTATCAAATTTTTTTTGTGATGATACGGCCAACAGGTTTTCCTTCAATCACAGTTGTGATGTTTTTATTCATCGGGTAAGTAACTACAAAGAATAATAAGCGCTTTATAAAGCGTGATTTTCTGTTTTACTTATCGTAACCATTCTTCTGATATGGATAATAAAGTTTCAGTTGGACATTTGCCACAAAAGCGGTTTGAAAAAGCTGCTGCACCGCGGATTCCGCTGCCAGATCTGATTGAGCCACAACGAGAATCATACACATGGTTTATCGAAACAGCTCTCAAAGATATTTTTAAGGAGTTTTCTCCAATTTCAGACTACTCAGAAAAGAAGTTTGAAATGCAATTTAAAAAGTATGAACTTGGAGCACCTAAGTACTCACCTGAGTTTACTAAGGAAAACAAGCGTACTTACGAAGCGCCACTACGTGCCACGGTAGTACTTAAAAACAAGACTTTTGATTCTGAAAAAGAACAAGAGATTTTCATGACTGATATTCCAGTGATGACTGATAACGGTACTTTCATCATTAATGGTGTAGAGCGAGTTATCGTGCCACAGCTGGCCCGAAGTTACGGTATCTTCTTCACTGCTCAAGAATCTAAGGGCAAGACTCTGTTTGGAGCAAAAATTATTCCGGAGCGTGGTGCTTGGGTTGAAATTGAGTCTGAAGCTGACGGAGTGATTTACGTTAAGATTGATCGTAAGAAGAAATTCCCAATCTCATCTCTGCTACGAGTCCTAGGGGTAGAAAAAGACGAAGAGATGATAAAGATGTTCAAAAAGGTTGAACGTGGCGGGGAATACATCAAAGCTACATTAGAAAAAGATCCAGCTAAGACAGTAGATGATTCATATATTGAAATCTACAAGCGTCTACGTGATGGTGATTTAGCTACCATTGATAACGCGAAGGAGTTTGTTAATTCAATTTTTGCTGAGGAGCGATACGACTTATCAGAAATTGGTCGCCACCATTTCAACAGTCGTTTCAATCTGCCGACTGATGCTAAAGCGACAGCTAAGCGTACAGTTTGCATTGAAGACATGCAGCGTATTCTCGAAAACATCATGGTGTCCAACCATGATCCAGCCGCTTTGCCTGACGACATCGACCACCTTGGTTTCAGACGAGTTCGTTACTTTGGTGAAATGCTGAAGCAGCGGGTACGAGTTGGTATGACGCGAATGAAGCGAAACATCCAAGATCGAATGTCTACCATTGAAGCTGAGACTTCTTTGCCAATGCAGATTATCAATCCACGTCCACTACAGGCTGCAATCAAAGAATTCTTTACTACTAACCAGCTCTCTCAGTTCTCTCAACAACAAAACATCCTAGCTGAAGTGGAACACCTGCGGACTTTGTCTGCGCTTGGTCCAGGCGGTTTGACTCGTGAACGGGCTGGTTTTGAGGTGCGTGACGTGCATCCAAGTCACTACGGACGACTCTGTCCAATTCAGACTCCAGAAGGTCCAAACATTGGTTTGATTCTTCGTCTGTCAATGTACTCAAGAGTTAATCGGTTCGGAATTATTGAAACTCCGTATATGAAGGTTAACAAAGGGAAGTTAACGGATGAAGTGGTGTATATGAACGCTCACGAAGAAGAGGGTTACACCATCGCCCACGCTGCGGTAGAAATCGACAAGAATGGCAAAATCAACAAAGAATTTGTTGAAGCTCGTTATCATGGTGAGCCGCGTGTGGTGGAACGAAACGAGGTGGATTATATAGACATCGCTACTAACCAACCGTTTTCAGTGGCGACCTCTATGATTCCTTTCTTGAATCACGACGATGCTAACCGAACCTTGATGGGTTCAAACATGCAGAAGCAGTCTACTCCCTGTGTTGTGCAAGAAGCACCAATTGTTGCGACTGGTGTAGAAGGAGTGGCTGCTCGAGATATTGGCCGAGTGCTATACGCCACTGAAGCCGGCGAAGTGGTGGAAGCTGATGCTAGAAAGATTGTGGTTAAAGGAAAAGATGGTAAGACTAAGGATTATCCTTTAACTCAGTTACAACGAACTAATGACTTTTCAGCGTTTCAGCATCGACCAGCTGTATCAGTGGGACAAAAAGTGAAGCGCGGAGACCTGCTGGCTGATACTACTGCAACTGACAATGGTCAGATTGCGGTTGGTCAGAATGCTCGAGTCGCTTTTATGAGTTGGAATGGTGCCAATTACGAGGATGCGATTATTATTTCTGAACGTTTAGTAAAGCAAGCTAAGTTCTCAACTATTCACCTCGACGAACTTGAAGTATCAGTCCGAGATACTAAGTTGGGTCCAGAAGTGACTACTCCAGATATTCCTAACGTGTCAGAAATCAAGCTGCGAAATCTTGATGAAACTGGAGTAATACGCATTGGTGCTGAGGTGCGACCGGGTGATATATTGGTTGGTAAAGTTACTCCAAAGGGAGAAACTCAACTAACTCCAGAGGAAAGGTTGCTTCGTTCAATCTTTGGTGAGAAAGCAAAAGATGTTAAAGACACCTCACTGCGACTAGAAGCAGGAAAGCGTGGTCGAGTAATTGGAGTGAAAATTTTCTCTCGAGAAGATGGAGACCAGCTTGATAGTGGGGTGATTAAAAGAATCCACATTACTATTGCGCAAGTTCGTAACGTATCAGTCGGTGACAAGCTGGCTGGTCGACACGGAAACAAAGGTGTTATTTCTAGGATTCTGCCGGAAGAAGACATGCCGTACGATGATAATGGTGAACCAATTGATGTATTACTAACTCCACTTGGTGTACCGTCTCGTATGAACTTAGGACAGATTCTCGAACTACACCTTGGTATGGCTGCTAACACTCTTGGTTATCAGGCGATAGTTCCACCGTTTGCGGGAGCTGATGAAAATGACGTTAAGAAAGAATTGGTTGAAGCCGGGTTACCAGAAGACGGAAAGATTCAATTACGAGACGGTCTAACTGGTGAACCATTTGCTCAGAAGACAGCTGTTGGCTACATGTACATTCTTAAACTTCACCACATGGTGGAAGACAAGATTCACATGCGTTCTATTGGTCCATACTCACTGATTACCCAACAACCACTTGGTGGTAAGGCTCAGATTGGTGGGCAGCGTTTCGGAGAAATGGAAGTGTGGGCGCTCCTTGGTTATGGTGCTGCTTATACGCTACGTGAAATGTTAACCATTAAGTCAGACGATATTGTCGGACGAAGTGCAGCCTTTGATGCAATTGTGCGTGGAGAACAAATCAGTCACCCACATACTCCAGCTGCCTTCAATGTGTTACTAAATCAATTGCGTGGTTTAGCACTTGATGTACACCTAGATAAAGAGGATTTCCCTCGTCATTATGAGACTAGCGGCGACGCTGCTTAATTTTTCTGCCTATGTCTAACGAATCAACATTCAAGAAAACAGAATTCAAGAAGCCGACTCCAGTGCCGACAAACTACACTGGGGTGGGTCTAAAATTGGCTTCACCAGAACAAATCCTAGATTGGTCATGGGGAGAAGTAACAAAGCCAGAAACAATTAACTACCGTACTCAACGACCTGAAAAACAAGGTTTATTTGACGAACGTATTTTTGGTCCAGTAGAAGATTATGAATGTAGTTGTAAGAAGTATCGTGGTATTCGATACAAAGGGATTGTTTGTGAAAAATGTGGAGTAGAAATTACTCGCGCCATAGTTCGTCGTGAACGAATGGGACATATCGACTTGTGTGTACCGGTGTCTCACATTTGGTTCCTGCGCGGAGTACCGAGTCGAATTGCTATGATTCTCGGTATCACTGCTTCTTCAATTGAGAAGGTGGTGTACTTTGCTGGGTATATTGTGACTAAAGTAAGCGAAAGCGATCGAGCTCGTATTCTTGGTGAACTTGATACTGAATTTAAAACCAAACTCAAAGGTCTACAAAACGAAGAAGCTCGCGATGCCTTAAAACTTCGCATGGAAGAGACCAAAAAGGAAATTGACAGCATTCAACAAGGGGTTGTGCTTGATGAGGCTAACTTCCATAAGTTCTCAATTAAGTACAGTACTTTGTTTGAAGCTAGGATTGGAGCTGAAGCCATTTACGATTTATTTAAAGAGTTGGATCTGGCAAAGTTGGTTGATGAACTTGAGGATCGTTACACTAAAGCCGGCGCAATGGAGCGGGCTAAGTTGGATAAGCGTTTAGCTTTAATCCGTGGCATGCTAAATGCCGGTGTGCGTCCGGAATGGTTATTCCTAACTCGCATCCCAGTGGTACCACCTGCTATTCGTCCGATGGTGGCTCTAGAAGGTGGTCGTCATGCGTCTTCAGACTTAAACGACTTGTACCGACGAGTTATCAATCGAAACAATCGTCTAAAGAAACTAATCGACATTCAAGCCCCTGACGTGATTTTGCGTAACGAAAAACGAATCATGCAGGAAGCCGTCGATGCTCTGATCGACAATTCAATTCGTCATGGTGGTGGAGCGTACTCGGTCATGAGTCAAGCACAACGTCGGCCGCTAAAGTCACTGTCTGATTATCTTAAGAGTAAGCAGGGTTACTTCCGTCAAAACCTACTTGGTAAGCGAGTAGATTATTCAGGGCGTTCAGTGATTGTGATTGGTCCTGAGCTAGCACTAGATCAGTGTGGTCTACCTAAGCATATGGCACTTGAACTATTCCGACCGTTTGTGATTGCAAAGCTACTTGAACAAGAGCTGGCATACAACATTCGTGGGGCTGGTCGTCTAATTGAAGACGGGGTACCAGAAGTATGGGCGATTCTTGAAGACATTATTAAGAGCAAGTACGTTCTTCTGAACCGTGCCCCAACTCTTCACCGACAAGGTATCCAAGCTTTCCGGCCAGTACTAATTGAAGGTAATGCGATTCAGGTTCACCCGTTAGTTTGTCGCGCTTTCAACGCGGACTTTGACGGTGACCAGATGGCAGTACACGTACCATTGTCTGAAGAAGCACAACTAGAAGCAAAGCAGATTATTTCTGCTAACAATAACATTCTTAAGCCAGGTTCATCAGAACCAGTAGTTTCGGAAAAGTTATTGGATATGGCTTTAGGAGCTTACTGGATGACTAAGATTGTAGAGGGTGCTAAGGGTGAAGATAAATACTTCTCATCACCAAACGACGCCATTAACGCCTTTGACTATGGAGTAATTGACTTCCGAGCCAAAGTTAAAGTGTTGGCGACCGACACACCAAAGTACGCTCAGTACGAAGGACAAATCTTTGAAACTTCAGTCGGGCGACTACTGTTTAACTCAGTATTGCCGAGTGATCATGACTTTATCAATGACGTGGTGGTGCAGAAGACTTTGTTCCAAATCATCATCGACATTATTGACGATCGTGGAGCTCAGGCGGTACCAGCTATTGTAGATAAACTTAAGAAGTTTGGTTTCCGCTACGCTACTGTTTCAGGAACTACTTGGGGTATTGACGAAGTGGTGGTGCCAGAACAAAAAGCCGCCATTATCGAAGCCACTCGAGAAGAGGAACGAGAAATCATTAATCATTATGAAGAAGGTTTGATTTCACGAGAAGAACGACGACGAATGATTGTTGAAATTTGGCACCGTGCTAAGACTGAAATTGAGCAGGCACTACCTGAAACCCTAAGTGAAGATGGTTCAGCTTTCGAGATGTGGAAGTCTGGAGCTCGAGGTTCTCTAGGGCAGATTGCTCAGATGGCTGGTATGAAGGGTCTAATTGTTAACACTCGAGGTGAAACAGTAGAGTCTCCAGTGATTTCTTCATTCAAGGAAGGTATGAGTCCAATTGAGTACTTCAATACCACTCATGGTTCCAGAAAGGGTCTAGCCGACACAGCGCTTCAGACTGCTAAGGCTGGTTATCTAACTCGCCGTCTCTTCGTGGTAGCGCAGGATGCTATCGTAACTGAAGCTGATTGTAAGACCAAAGCCGGTACTACTATCAGTCGGATTTCAGCATCTGGAATTGAGATTTCATTTGCAAAAGCTATCAAGGGACGAATCTTGGCAGAAGATGCTGTCGATACTAAAGGCAACGTTATCTTCAAGAAGGGTCACTTGCTAAGCCGGCGTGACGCTATCGCTGTAGAAGAAACAACCTGTGAATCAGTAGTGGTACGGTCACCAATGACTTGTAAGACCCTGCGTGGGGTATGTCAGAAGTGTTATGGTATTGATCTAACTACCAACGAACTGGTTGATATTGGTGAAGCAGTTGGTACTGTAGCGGCTCAAGCGATTGGTGAACCGGGAACTCAGCTGACTATGAACACCAAGCACGCCGGAGGTGCGGCCTCAGTTGGAGGTGACGTGACTCAAGGTCTACCACGTGTGGAAGAAGTGTTTGAAAAACGTCAACCAAAAATCCCAGCTGTAGTCTGTAAGTATGATGGGGTAGTTAAAGAAATTCGTACTGAAGGACGTGAGAAGGTAATTGTGGTAGCGCCAGACATGACGGCTGTTGGTGCCCCTAAGAAGAAAGATAATAACGAGTATGAAGTACACTACCGACGAGTGGTAGCCGTATCTAAGGGTGATTCAGTCGTGAGAGGACAGTTGCTAACTGATGGTTCAGCTTTGCTTCCAGAACTCTTTAAGTATGGTGGTCAAGAAGTGACCCAGGACTACATTATTTCTGAAGTAAACAAAATATACGAACTTCAGGGTGTGACGATTGCTCGCAAGCATATTGAGTTGATTGTGAAGCAAATGATGTCTCGCGTGAAGATTACCTCAAGAGGTGATTCACCATTTACTAACGGTGAAGTGGTTGAAGAATGGATCGTAGTAGACACCAACAACAAACTAAAAGAAGAAGGTAAAGAACCAGCCAAGGGTGACAGATTAATTCTTGGTATTACTGAAACTTCCTTGTCTCGTAAGAGCTTCTTGTCAGCAGCTTCTTTCCAAAACACTACTCGTGTTTTGATTAATGCGGCAGTAAAGGGAAGTAGTGACAATCTAGCTGGTCTAATGGAAAACGTTATCATTGGTAAGTTGATTCCGGCTGGTTCAGGCTTCAAAGGTTCTAAAAAATATGACATGATCAAAGATATTCAGGATGATGCTGAATAGTATTGATTAAAGACGTAATAAAAAGAAAACCGGCTGGCGCCTTTAGGCGCCGGCCGGTTTTGTCGAGTGGTTAATCTTATCATATATGATAAGACGAGCAGCCTCAAATCCTCCCATTCTAATGGTGGGATTTTATTATAAAAACACCCGAGATACTTACTAAGCACTCGGGTGGTTGGATATAGTTGGTTTAAGCTGAGATAGGCATCAGTGACCCCTTGCACACTTTACCAACCCTGTCACATGTGTGGAATCTGATGTCTCCAGTATTATTTTTTCTCACGTGGTGATGACAGTAAGGACAGGGTACTGTTTTGCCATGACCTCTTTTCTTTTTCGGTTGCATTACAAGCTCCTCTCGGGTACGAACTCACTCAAATTATATCACGATATTTACTATTAGGCAATAGTAAAGAGTATTTAGCTTGGCTTCTAACTCTATTGCCAAGGTGTTGGTGATAAATGTGAATTGAGATTAAACCCAACAGGCCAACGCCAGCAAAGAAAAGTCTGGCCTGGACTCCGCCTAGCTGCTCATGGTAGCTTTTCTGGTCGAGCTTTGACACAGTATAAACGCCACAACATAAATGCACGAAACAAACAAATAGCCAAATATTCATAAGAGAGAGCTCCTAATTTTAATGTGTAGGACAAAACCATGCGTAAACATACTACGATTTACTAAAAAAGCAATAATTCACACCCTGTGTAAAACTGAGCATTTTTGTCTGTGGTAGAATTTTCTAAATATGGAAATGTTACTTGATCTTTGGGAGCAGTTTTTACCTATATTATTAGCAGCTATTGCTGGAGGTTTGATTGGTATTGAACGAGAATATCGTGATAAGTCGGCTGGCTTCAGAACAATGATTATCATTGCGGTTGGTTCAGCTTTGTTTACTTTGTTATCAATTAAAATGGGAACGGTCGAGAAGGAGTCTACTCGTATTGCAGCAGCGATTGTGACAGGTATTGGTT